>NZ_PPPD01000003.1 GCF_002901445.1 Deinococcus koreensis | reverse complement strand
CTGATGCGGGCCAGGCTCCGAACCAGCGTGCGGGCTCGGATCGCCTCGCCACGCCCCACGTTGAGGAGCGGCTCGGCGGCCGGGGCGCGCAGCACAGCGAGCACCGCGCGCGCCACGTCCCGGGCGTCAATGAAGTCGCGCGCCGCGCCCAGGTCGCCGAACTCCACCCCGTCGGTGGGAGCCTCCAGCGCCTGCCGGAACTGCTCGGCGGCGCGGCCCAGCAGGGTGTGGGCACTCTGCCCCGCGCCGACCGGGTTGCCCACCCGAAGCACATGCACGGACAGGTCGGCGGCGGCCTCCAGCAGCGTCCGGGTACCGGCCAGCTTGCTCTGGCCGTAGGGAGACTCGGGGCGGGGGGGCATATCCTCGGTCACGGCGCCCGGGTAGACGCCGTATTCGGCGGCCGAGCCCAGGTGCACCAGATGGGGCGGTGAGCGGCGGCCCCGCGCGGCCTCCACCAGCCGCTGCACCAGACCGGCGTTGGCCTGCTGGAGTTCCTCCGGACTGCCCCGGATACGGCCCGCGCAGTTCACCACGGCGTCGGGCTGGGCGGCGTCCAGCAGGTCGCGCCAGACGCCCGCCTCGCAGCGCGCGAGATCGGTGTCGTGCGAGCGGGGCCCGGTCATCACCTGCAGGTCGTCCTGGGCGGCCAGCAGGGCCTGCACGGGCCGCCCCAGGAAGCCGCTGGCGCCCAGCATCAGGACGCGCACGGCGCCTCGCCGCGGAATTCGCTGGCCGCGGGCCCGTGCAGCACATGCAGGTGCGGCAGCAGCTGGTACTGCAGCTCGGCGAATTCCGCGTTGGCCCGGTCGTAGTCCTCCGGACGGCCGATGTCGAGCCAGTAGCCGCCGAAGGGGAAGGTCGAGGGCGCTTGGCCCCGCCGCAGCAGATCGCCGATCAGGACGTCCACCCCGAGCGACTGGCCCGCCGCGTAGCCCTGCAGGGTCGCGCGGTCGAGGGCGTAGATGCCCATGCTGACCTCGAAATCGATCACCGGCTTCTCGCGGAACCCCACGATATGCCCGCTCTGCACGTCCAGCACCCCGAATTCGGAGCTGATCCGGCGGTGGTAGGTGGCCACCGTGATGGGCGCGCCGCTCTCGGTGTGGGCGCGGTGCAGCGCCGAGAAGTCCAGATCGGTCAGCACATCGCCGTTCATCATCAGGAAGCGCTCGGGCAGGTCGGCCAGGATGGGCAGCACCGGCCCGACCGTGCCCAGCGGTTGATCCTCGCTGACGTAGCTGACGTCGAGGCCGAAGCGGTGGCCGTCACCGATGAAGGCGCGGATCAGGCCGCCCATGTGGCCGATGGCCAGGGTGACGGACGTGACGCCGTGGTGCCGCAGCTGCAGCAGCAGGATTTCCAGGATGGAGTAGCGGTCGCCGATCGGCACCAGCGGTTTGGGGACGCAGGTGGTGTAGGGGCGCAGACGGGTACCTTTACCTCCGGCCATGATGACTGCGTGCATAGGGTTCCTCCTCGGAAGGGGCGATGTGGGGGTGCGGCGTGGGGGAGGGGGAGCGGGAGCAGGAAACGCCGTGCCGGGAACTGGATGGTGAAACGGGACTCAGACGGTGCAGGGGATCAGACGTTGTAGAGGCCGGTCTTGTAGCGTTCGAGGTTGCGCGGATTGCCGAACCAGTCGACGGTGCGGCGCAGGCCGTCGCGCAGGGAGTGGCGGGGCCGCCAGCTGGTGAGCCGGCACAGGGCGCCGTTGTCGCAGACCAGCCGCCGCACCTCGGAGGCGGCCGGGCGCACCCGCTCGGCGGTCTGCTCGATACGCACGGGGCGGTTCATCACCTCGGAGATCAGCTGGATCAGGTCGCCCACGCTGATCTCCTTGTGGCTGCCGGCGTTGAGCGTGCGCCCCAGCACCTCCGGCCCGGCCGTGCCGACCGCCAGGAATGCCGCGGCCGTGTCCTGCACGAAGGTGAAGTCGCGGGTCGGGGTCACGTCGCCGACCTGCACGGCCGGGGCGTCGGCCGCCAGCTGCGAGATGATGTTTGAGATCACGGCGCGCGCCGACTGCCGGGGCCCGTAGGTGTTGAAGGGCCGCAGGGTCACCACGGGCAGGTTGTAGCTGAGCACGTAGCTGCCCACCAGATGATCCGCCGCCGCCTTGGACGCCGCGTAGGGCGACTGCGGGTGGATGGGGTGGTTCTCGCTGATGGGCACGGTCTGGGCGCTGCCGTAGACCTCGCTGGTGGAAGTGTGGACGACCCGCGGGGTCTCGTACTGCCGGGCCGCTTCCAGGACGTTGAGCGTGCCGCTGACGTTGGTCTCGATGTACGAGCGCGGCGCCTGGTAGGAGTACGGAATGGCGATCAGCGCCGCCAGGTGGTAGACCGTCTCGGCCCCCTTCATCAGCGCGTTGACCGAGCCGGGATCGCGGACGTCGCCGAGTTGCACGTCCACGCTGGCCAGCACCTCCGGCGAGAGGGTCTCGAGCCAGCCCCAGGAATTGAACGAGTTGTACTGCACCATGGCCCGGACTCTGGCCCCGCTGGCGACGAGCGCCTCGACCAGGTGGGAACCGACGAATCCTTCTGCTCCGGTGACGGCGACGAGTGAGGTCATCTTGACTCCTTATGGCGGCGCCGGGCGCCGGCCTGAACGGGATGGAGGGGGGCTCGGACGGGATCGACGGCGAAACGGGGAAGAGGGAAAGCGGAGAGAGACAGTCAGCGGTAGGTGGCGGGCACGCGCAGCACCCGGAGCACCCCCAGCCACAGGACACCGACGCTGAACAGGGCCCCCAGCAGCGGCGCCGCCGCCAGCCCCGCCGCGTGGCACAGGAGGTACACCAGGCTGCCCAGCAGCCAGGCGGCGCACACCACCCACGGCTGCCCGACACTGCTGACCACCGTGCCCAGCAGCAGGGCGCTGCCATAGGCCGCCAGCGGCAGCAGGGCCGTGAGCAGCACTCCGGAGCCCGGCCAGGTGCCCAGCAGCGGCGTGAGCAGGTACAGGCCGTAGAGGCTGCCCAGGGCCAGCAGGTAGGCCCCCCAGAGTCCCAGCAGCGCCCGCTGCGAGGCCCCGGCCAGCCGCCGCAGATCCCCGTATCGGTGCGCCAGTAGGCGCAGCCGGGACTGGAAGCGCAGGCTCACCACCTCCAGCGGGCCGACACTGAGGATCACGGGGAGCAGGGCGGCCGGGCCCAGCTGCGCCCACAGCGCGGCGCCGAAGGCCAGGGTCAGGAACAGGGCACACAGCCAGCCGGCCCCCGCGTGCGCGAGCGTGACGTGCCAGGGCGGCGGCGGGATCTGCAGCCCGCTGGGCAGCCGGGTGGGCACGCCCAGCGCCGCCAGGGGCAGTAGCGCGGCGCAGCCCAGCGCCACCCAGGCGCTGTTCCAGTCGGTGGGGCCGGCGCCGGACAGGGCGGGCGCCACCAGCAGCGCCAGGCAGGGCAGGAAGCCCAGCGCCGCGAACAGCGGCCGGCCCAGGATCAGCAGCGCGGCGAAGGCGGCGCAGGTGGTGCCGCCCACCCAGCCGACCAGCGCGCCGATCAGGGCCGCGTCCAGGCGCGGCTGGTTCAGGGCGGCCACCAGCGCCCCGGCGAGGGCGGTGAGCGGCCCGCTCAGGGCGGTGGCCCTCCACAGGAACCACTGCTGGGGCGCGCCGGTCTTGCGGTAGCCGATGCTGGCCATGCCCTGGCCCCAGCCCCAGCCGAGCACCACCGCCGAGAACAGGGCCACCGAGGCGCCGGGCAGGCCGGAGAGCAGCGGCCCGGCCACCGCCAGCGCCGCGCCCGGCAGGGCATACAGCAGCCCGCGCGGCAGCAGGCCCCAGAGCGGCCCCGTCTCGGTTCCCACGGCGCTCCGGGGCGCCCGGTAGGGAAGGTGCGTGTACAGCGCCTCGGCGCAGGCGAAGACGTTCTGCAGGCCATAGCGCTCGCGGGCGATGTCGTCGTTCAGGCCGTTGGACTCCAGCGCCGCCGCGATCTCCTCGGGCTGGGTGGCCTGGGCACACAGGTGTCTGAACTCGCGGCCCAGCCGGGCGACGCTCGGGCTGGGAGGCGCCTGGGCGCCCGGGGGCGTCACGGCGACCACGCTCATCAGGCCCCGCCCTTCCCGGTCGTGCCGGGCTGCTCGGTTTCATCAGGCACTTCGGGGCGTCCAGACATCTCAGGCTCCCACGGCGGCCGGCAGGCGGCCCAGGTCGAGCAGTTCGTCGTACATCCGGCGGTAGGCCTCGATGCAGTGCTGCAGGGTGAAGAGTGTCAGCACGCGGTCGCGTGCCCGGCGGCTGAGGGTGTGGCGCAAGGTGTCGTCGCGCAGCAGCTCCAGGCAGGCGTCGGCGAAGGCGTGCGGATCACGCGGGGGCACGACCAGGCCGGTGTCGCCGACCGCCTCGCGCACCCCGCCCACGTCGGTCGCGACCATCGGCCGCCCGGCCGCCATCGCCTCGATCACCGAGTAGGGAAAGCCCTCGGAGATGCTCGACAGCGCCACCACATGGCCCGCCTGGTAGGCCTGCGCCACCGAGGGCACCCGGCCCTCGAAGACGGCGGCGTCGTCCAGGCCGAGGTCGTGGATCAGCTGGCGGCAGGTCTGCTCGTAGGCCTCGTTGCCCTGCGGCACCGGGCCGAACATCCGCAGCTGGGCCGCCGGCAGGTGGTGCTGCACCAGGGCGTGTGAACGGATCAGGGTGTCGAGATCCTTGATCGGGTCGATGCGGCCGACCCAGGACACGGTGGGCAGCGCCGGCTCGAGTTCGCCCCCCGTGAACAGTTCCGGATCGATGCCGTTGTAGACCGGGCGGAGCCGGCTGGGCTGGGCGCCGAAATGCAGCTGCCAGCGGGTGTTGAAGTTGGAGGCGGGCGAGATCAGGTCGGCCTTGAGGTAGGCGGCGCGCGTGAGCTGCATGTAGAAGCGCAGCAGCAGCGCGCGGGGCGCCGCCGAGAGGTAGCGCGACGGCGGCGACAGGTAGCGCTCACGCAGGTACATGCCGTGCTCGGTGAGGATAAAGGGCGTGCCGAAGGCAGCCTTGGTCGCCAGGGCCGGCAGCACCGAGAGGCCGTTGCTGACCGCGTGCGCGAGGTCGCAGCCGCCCACGGGATGCCCCAGCGGCCGCAGCAGATGCGAGAGCCACATGCTGGCGTCCAGGGCGTCGGTGACGCTGGGATCCGGCACGATGGCCCTCTGGCGCAGGCCGTTCGTCACCGGGGTGACGTGGCGGCGCCAGACCTCCAGCAGCAGCCCGACGTTGCCCGGATCGGCCAGGGCGCTGTCGAGGTCGGCCCGCAGCGCGAACAGGCTGAGGTCTCCCAGCGCCTGCGCGAAATCGGCGCTGGCGGAGGCCTCGTCACTGAGCATGGCGCCGATCAGGCGCTCGTAGATGTCCCGAAACGTCGAGCGTTGGGCCGCACTGAGCCGCCGGGTGGGCGGGTTCTCCCAGAGCGGCACGATCCGCACCTGCCGCACGTTGGGCGGCACGGCGCAGCGCACGACCTCGTTCAGACCGCTCAGCGCCAGCACATGGAAATCCGTGTCGGGCAGACCGGTGAGCAGCTGGTCGCACCACACGCTCACGCCCCCGGCGTACAGCGGGTAGGTGCCTTCGGTGATCAGGGCCACTTGGGTGGGCACAGGGCTCGCTTCCGCCGCTCAGTAGTCGATGCCGAGAGAGTGGGGCGGACTGCGGCGGGCCCGCAGGCGTTCGGTGAGTTCCAGGTCGTCCACCCGCTGCCGGAGTTCGGCGCAGGTCTGGAGCAGAGAGCGCACCAGGGTGACCAGCTCCGGGCTGGTCGCGTCGGCTGGGGGCGCGGCGGCCTGTTGATCCACGGGCGCCTGAACCCCAGTGGGTGTGGCCGGCCAGGGGCGCTCGGCGGCGGGGCGGGAGAGCGGTTCGGTGGTCATGACATCCTCCTGAGGTGGGGCGGTCGGGCGTGGACGGGCAGGCCAGTGCTAGAACAGCTGAGTCAGGTGCGCCTTGAGGGCGAAGCCCACGTTCACCGAACGAGGCTGACGGCGGGCGTCGAGGGCGTAGCCCTGCTGTGGCGTGCCGCGCAGCAGGAAGGCGGCCGAGTGGGCGGCGAGTTTGCGGCGCAGCCCGGCGAGGTGGGCCGGCACGCCGCGGCACTGGGCCAGGGTCGCCAGCGAGGAGCAGTCGATGGCCTGACCGGGCCGCTGCATCAGGGTGCACAACAGTTTGAACTGGGTCGCGGTCAGGCCCAGGGGCTGGCCGCCGTACCAGGCCTGGCCCTCCGAGAGATCCAGCCGCAGCCGACCTACCACCAGCGACTCGGCCTGAACATGAGGAAGATGAGCGATCAGCAGCGCCCTCTTCTCGGCGGCCGAGAGCCCGGCCGCCATATAGGCGCACGCTCCCCCCTGGGCCAGCAGCCAGGCGGTTTCCAGTTCGGGAAGCTCCGGCCCCACGACGATCAGCGGCGCGAGCTGCAGGCTCCACAGCAGGGCCGTGAACTGCGTCAGCGGCACCTCGCGGGGTCGGTACTCGATGAGGGTGAGATCGGCGCCGGTCGCGGCGAGCCCGCCCACTGCGAGCCCGCCCAATGCGGTCGTGTCACTCAGCTCGGAGGGCGAAGCCACATGGATGACGGCGCAATCGAGATCCGACAGGATGCTCCGGAGCGAGGTCACGGCAGGCCCGGACGGGCCGATCAGGCAGACGGTCTGGGCGGGCTTGAGCCGGGCACTCACAGGAAGGGTCACGGGGATATCGGTCATAGGACGTCGACCTCCAGGCTTCTCACCACTGGGCCTCGTCAGTCGAGGACGACACCAGCAGGTAGACGCGTACCGGGGGGTAGGTGGGACAACGGATTGTGAGGGAAGGAGGGGGATGAGGCGGGGCGCCTCGGACACATGGTCTACCCCGGGCGGCACTTTCAGGTGACAGAACAAGGAGGTCGCCCGTCCCCAAATCGATCTGGAAATGTGCGATTTTCCACAGCGTCCCTTTCACCCACGACAAGAAAGGCTGCAGTGGACGGCAGACAGAACCGCCCCTCCGCCGCTGACCCCTCATCTGACCTGTAGCCAGAACTCACCGGCTTCTCAGTTGATTGCTAAATCTCATGAAGACTGCTTTAATAAGTCTCTATCTGTCTCATTTGCAGGAGGGACGTCCATTGCTTCGAACCGTTGAATGTCGTCGCATCACCCCTCTGAAATCGATTGCGGCCCGCAGAAAGATGGCTGCTGACACGGCAGCGCCGTCGGAGCTTCGCCGGGGGGCGGGCGCCGATCCGGCCTGGAGACGACCTATGTCCAGCGAATGAGTCATTCGGACACAATTCTCATGACACGGGGCTGACCTGACCAGTTGAGGAAGCCGACAGGCTGGGCAGTTCGGGAAAACGGCGTGCAGGTGGCCGTGAACAGGGTTGCCCTCCACCCGGCACTTCACCACAGTTATAGGAAAGGATTTTATGCAGACCGAAAGCTGGCATCATGAAGACTCTCATAAGCCGGGGGGGTGCTCCCTCCATGTGGGGGGACGGCCGGCAGTGAACAATGGACGGAACCGGCGTCGTATGGAAAAGGTCTTCTGGTGAGTCTGCTCCAGAACTGGCTTCCGGCCATCCGCCTGCCCCCCCCAGGCGCCTGAGCTGCTCCGGCCACTGCACATTCCAGCTTCTGGCGGCGCTGTTTCTCTGTCCACTGATTCGCACTCTGGTCTACCGAGGTCTCCGGGGGGAACACTCACGATGACGACAGCGACTGCGGCACCATCTCCCGCCCTCTCGATCGCCGTGAGGACACTGGGGCACCAGCAGGTCGTCCTGGCAGGCCGGGCGGTATCATGGCCGTCTCAGGCGGCGCGTGACCTGTTCTTCCTGCTGCTCAGCGATCCACGCGGCCACACCCGATCCGACCTGATCGACCTGCTGTGGGGGGAATCCGAGACCCGGGACGGCAGCAACAACCTCAAGGTCACGCGCTACCGGCTGCGGCAGGCGCTGGGCGATCCGGACGCCATCCTGGAGCAGGACGGCCGGCAGGTACTGGCCCCGCGCTACCACGAGTACGCCGATCACACCCGGTTCCAGCGGCTGCTGACCCAGGCCCGGGGCGCCGACGACCGTGAGCGGCAGCTGTCGTACACCTACCAGGCGCTCAGTCTGTACGAGGGCGAATATCTGCCGGATCAGACCGCGCCCTGGGCCGACGACATGCGGAACACCCTGCGAACCGTCTATGTCCGCGCCCGGCTGGAGCTGGCATCCCGCCACTGCGACGCCGTCGAGTGTCAGGCGGCTGTCCAGAACCTGGCCGGGGCGCTGCGGGCCGACCCGCTGGTCGGCGAGCAGTACCACCGCAACCTGATGGGCTGCCTGGGCACGCTGGGCCGCGCCGATCAGGCGATCACGCACTTCCGGCACTTCCTGACCTTCATCCAGCGCGACGTGGGCGACACGCTGGCGCAGGGCACCCTGACGCTGGCCGATCAGCTCAAGAGTGGGGAAGTGCATTCGGTTCAGCACATCGGCAGCGACCTGCCCTGCCCCCGGCGGATTCTGCATGGCCGGCCGCAGGTGGATCAGCGTCACAGGCCCCCCTTCGACCTCAGCCACTGGGAAACGGAACTGCTGCGCGGCCGGCAGGTCTTGTCGTTGATGCAGAAGCTCAGCCGTGTGCACAGCTGGCCGCTGCTGGCGCGGCTGGTGCAGGAGTTCCTGGCGGCCCGGCTGCCGACCCCCTACGTCTGCCTGCTGCCCCACGACGTGAACCCACAGCGCTCCCTTCTGCCCGGAACCGGCCCGGTCGCCGGATGGCCCACCGCCGTGCTCAGTGCCGTGCAGGCCGAACTCGACCGTGTGACGGGCCAGGGTACGGCCCGTTCAGGTGGAGCGTACCCCGCCCACGAGCCGGACAGCCGCCGGCCTGTGCTGATCCACACTGTTCACGACCCGGCCGCACAGCCCCTGGGCTGGCTGTGCGTGGCCCGCGCATCCGAGGGCGCCGACCTCAGCTCCGGCGACACCGAACTGCTCGCCCGGGTGGCCGAGGCGCTGTGCTACCTGCTGTCTCAGCCGCACTGGACGCCACGGCCGTCACCGAAGCGACCGAACTGAACCCACGGCCATCCGATCCACACTGGGTTCCGCTCGTCCGGGCACGGTGGTTCGGTTTCGGCCGATTGAACCCTACGGATTCCACTCCATTCCGGAACACTCGTAAGAGCACCGGGGGTTCCGCTGTCCTGTTTGGCTCCGTCCTTGTTCCTTCGCCCTTCAGTCGGATGGACTCCGAAAACAGAACGGAATCAACCGGAATTGCTTTCAGTCGCCCGAGCCGCCGCCCGGAATCTCGCGGTCGCGTTCCTGCACGCGCTGGCGGAACACGTAGTAGTTCCAGGCCTGATAGCCGATGATCAGCGGCAGGAAGATCACGCCCACCCAGGTCAGCAGGTACAGCGTGTACGGCTCGCTGGCGCTGCCCTGTACGGTCAAGGTGAAGGCCCGGTTCAGGGTGCTGGGCAGCACGTTGGGAAACAGGCTGATGAAGATGGTGGCCGTGGAGAACACGATGGTCAGGCCGGTGGCCGCGAAGGCCAGCCCGTCGCGCCGCTGGGTCAGGGCCAGCCAGACCAGCCCCAGGTTGGCGGCCGCCGCCGCCGGAAACAGCCACTCGGAGTAGCCCAGCGCGTTGAACAGCCCCTGCTGCACGAAGCCCACGTACACGAAGGCCAGCACGAACACGGTCGCCAGCGCCCCCCAGGTCAGCGCGGCGCGGCGGGCGCGGGCGTGCAGCACGCTGCCGGTGTGCAGACGCAGCAGCAGGTAGGTGGCGCCGTGCAGCACGAAGAGGCTGAGGGTCGCCAGCCCGCCCAGCAGCCCAAAGGCGTTGAACACCTCCAGCGGTGAGCCGCTGAAGCGCGCGCCCTCGCCCAGCGGCAGCCCGCGCACCATGTTCGCCATGATCAGGCCCCAGATGAAGGCCGGCAGCAGGTTGGTGATGAACGAGGTCACGTCCCAGAAGACCCGCCAGCGCACGTGATCGACCTCGGCGCGGTACTCGAAGGCCAGCCCGCGCCCGATCAGGGCCAGCAGGATCAGCGCGAACAGCGGGTACATGCCGGTCAGCAGCGCTCCGTACCACCGCGGGAAGGCCGCGAAGATCACAGTGGCCGCCAGGATCACCCAGACCTCGTTGGCGGCCCAGAAGGGGCCGACCGTGCCGATCAGGGCGCGGCGCTGCTCCTCGGTGCGCGCCAGGAAGGGCTGCAGGATGCCCACGCCGAAATCGAAGCCGTCGAGGAAGAAGTAGATGGTGAAGATCAGGCCGGTCAGGGCGAACCAGACCGTGGGCAGGTCGAGGCTCACTGGGCCGCCCCCTCGGGCAGGTAGTTGGGGGCGGGGATGGAGGCGGTCTGGGCGTCCGGCTCGTGCATCCCGGCGCGGGCGGTGCGGGTCAGCAGGAAGATGTCCAGGCTGATCAGCGTGAGGTACACGATCCAGAAGGCGCTCAGGGAGACGAGCACGGTCAGCGGCGAGAGGGAGCTCACGGCGTCCTGCGTTCGCAGCAGGCCCTGCACGATCCAGGGCTGACGGCCCATCTCGGTGGTGATGAAGCCGGTGAAGTTGGCGAAATGCGGCACCAGCGGCATGAAAAGCAGCAGCGGGTAGAGGCGGCCGGGATCGTCGAGCTTCCCCCGGCGCCAGCGCCAGACGTAGATGGCACTCACGATCAGCATGACGCCGCCCAGCCCCACCATGACCCGGAAGGCCCAGTAGACCGGCCAGACCCAGGGGATGTAGTTGCCGGGGCCGTAGCGGGCCTCGTATTCGCGCTGCAGCTCGTTGATACCCTTGGCCTTGTCCGTAAAGTTATTGAAGGCCAGGAACGACCCCAGGTACGGCAGCGAGACCTCGAAACGGTTCTCCCGAAGGCTGTTGCTGGGCAGCGCCAGCAGGCTCTCGGGCATCTGGGTGCCCGTGGGCGTGTCCCACAGGGCGCTGAAGGCCGCGTACTTCATGGGCTGGTCGCGCACGGCGCTCTGGCCCTGCAGGTGCCCGGCCGCCGTGACGCCCAGAGAGCCGATGAACGCGGTCAGCAGCGCCACCTTGAAGCTGGTGCGGAAGGCGTCCACGTTGTGCCTGCGCCGCAGGTGGTACGCGCTGACCGCCAGCACGAAGAAGGCCGCCACGGTGAGGCCGCCGGTGAAGATGTGGGCGAACCACTGCAGGCCCTTGGGGTTGAGCACGATCGCCAGCGCGTCGGTCATCACGGCCCGGCCGCCTTTGATCTCGAAACCCACCGGATGCTGCATCCAGGCGTTCGCCATGATCACCCAGTAGGCGCTGATGGCCGTGGCGACCGCCACCGTCCAGATGCTCGCCAGACTGGCCCAGGCCCGGATCTTGCCCTTGCCGAACCACCACAGGCCCAGGAAGGTGCTCTCCAGGAAGAAGGCCATGAGTACCTCCAGCGCCAGCGGCACGCCGAAGATGTTGCCCACGAAGTTGGAAAAGCCCTGCCAGTTCATGCCGAACTGGAATTCCTGCACGATGCCGGTCACCACACCCACCGCGAAGTTGATGAAGAACAGGTGTCCGAAAAAGCGCGTCAGGTTCTCCAGTTTCGGGTCGCCGCTGCGGTAGGCCATCGTCTGGAGGATGGCGATGATCAGCGCGAAGCCCACCGTGAACGGCACGAAGAAGTAGTGGAAGATGGAGGTGGTGGCGAACTGGAAGCGCGACAGGTCGAGCGTGGAGAAACCGAAGATCTCGTTCATGGGGCCGTCCTCTCAGGGGTGCGCGGGGCCACGGGGGGCGGGGTGGGGGTCGGTTCGCTCAGGCGGCCGCGCCGGAGCGTGAGATGCCTCCGTGCCAGAGCCAGCGGCGCGGGGCGGTGGGTGACGATCAGGAGGGCGCGGCCCCGTAGGTGACGGGCGATGGTGTTCAGCACGCGGGCCTCGGTGTCGGCGTCCAGGTGGGCGGTCGGTTCGTCCAGCAGCAGCAGGTCGCCCGGTTTCAGGAGCGCCCGGGCCAGACTGACCCGCGCCCGCTCACCGCCCGAGAGCCGGCTGCCGCCCTCGCCGACCCAGGCGTCCAGTGCCAGGTGGCTCAGGCCCAGCTCGTCCAGCAGGGCACGCAGCGTCTCGTCCGGGGCCTGGTGGTCGCCCAGGTGCAGGTTCTCGCGCACGCTGCCGTCCAGCAGGGGCGCGTCCTGCTCGTGCAGGCAGAGGCGGGCGCGCAGGGCAGCGGGATTCAGCTCCCGCAGGTCGGCGCCGTTCAGCGTGACCTGTCCCCCGTCCGGCCCCCCATCCGGGTCGAGGTCGCGGGTCAGCATCCGGGCCAGGGTGGTCTTGCCGCCGCCGCTGGGGCCGGACAGGGCCAGCCGCTCACCGGCCTGGATGGTCAGGTTTACCTCGTCCAGCACCACCCGCCCGCCGCGCCGCAGGGTCACGCCGCGCAGCTCCAGCCGCAGCGGGCCGGGCGGAACGGGCCGGGGGTGGGCGGGCGCAGTGACCGCCGGGGTCAGGGCGCTCAGGGCGGCGGAGCGGTCGCGGGCGGCCCGGTCGGCGGCGCTGGCGCCCGGCACGGCGGCGAGTGGCCCCAGGGCGTCGAAGGCGGCGGCCGTGCCCAGGGTGACGGCGGCCAGCAGCACGCCACTCAGCTCGCCCACACCCACCAGCGCGGCGCCGCGCCACAGCACCCCCCCCACGGCGGCAGCGAAGGCCAGTTCGCGGGCCAGCGTCAGGCGGGCGGTGAGGGCGCCCAGCTGCCGGGTGACGGTTTCCAGCTCCCCGCTCAAGGCGCCCAGCCCGGCGGCGGAATGGCGGCCCGCGCCGTCGCCGCTGGCGGCCAGCGCGTCCAGCAGACGGGTGGCGTGCTCACGTGCGAGCCCGGTCTCACGGCGCGTCAGGGCGGCCACCGGGCGGCGGGCCGCCAGGACACAGAGCGCCGCGCCCAGCAGGGGCAACACGGCCAGCAGCGCCAGGAGCGGATCGAGCCACGCCAGCCAGCCGCCGAGGCCCAGCAGCACGCCCAGGCCCGCCGCCAGCGGCAGGGTCACGCGCAGGGCCGCGAACTGCCGGGCGTCCACGTCGGCCCCGGCGCGGCTGAGCACGTCGCCGCTGCGCTCCAGGCCCAGCAGGTCGCGGCCGAAACGGGCCAGTGTATCGAACAGCGCGAGCCGCACGCCCTCGCCGCCGCGCAGGGCCGCCGCGTGCCCGGCCAGCCGCTCGGCGTAGCGCAGCGCCGCCCGGCCCAGACCCAGCGCCCGCACCGTGGTCACCAGCAGGCCCAGGCTCAGGAACACCTCGGGGCGCAGGGCGGCGCGCGAGATCAGCAGGCCCGAACTGACCGCCAGTCCCACGCCCGCCAGCGCGGCCAGGGTGCCCAGCACCGCGGCCCAGCTCACGCGGCGCTCCCGGCCGGCTGGAGCGGCGTGTCCACAATCAGCGACACGTCCTGCCAGCCCGGCGGGGCGGCCCGGTGGGTCGCCAGGATGACGGTGCGCCCGGCGAAGGCCCTCTCGGCCGCGGCCAGCACCTCCGCCTCGCTCTCGGGGTCGAGGTGGGCCGTCACCTCGTCCAGCAGGATCAGCCCCGCGCCCGAGAGCAGCGCGCGGGCCAGCGCCAGCCGCGCCGTCTCGCCGCCCGACAGCAGCACGCCGCCCTCGCCCAGCGGGGCGTCCAGGCCGGCGGGCAGGTCGGTGAGCAGCCCGCCCAGCCCCACGGCGCCCAGGGCGCCCCTGAGCGCCCCATCGTCGGCCGCCGGATCGCCCAGGCGCAGGTTGTCGCGCAGGCTGGCGGCGATCAGGCGCGGGTGCTGGGCCACGTGGGCGACCCGCGCCTGCCACGCCGGGGCGTCCAGCTCGTCCAGCGGCGTGCCGTCCACGGTGACCGTCCCTTTATACGGCACATGCTTGCCCAGCGCGTGCAGCAGCGTGGTCTTGCCGCTGCCACTGGGGCCGCGCAGGGCGAGGCGGCTGCCGGGCGGCAGGCTCAGGGTGAGAGGGGAGGTCGGCTGCGGCAGGTCGGCACGGGCCGCCTCCAGCACCAGCTGGGGCACGCCTCTGGACGGCACCGCCGTTCCGCTCGGGGCCACCTCCCTCTTCAGCAGCTCGCCCAGCCGCGCGGCTAGCGGCTCGGCGTCCAGGGCGGCGTGGCGATCTGCGCCCAGCTGCCGCAGCGGCCCGAAGAACTCCGGCACCAGCAGCAGGGCCGCCAGGGTAGGGGCCAGCGACGCCGCGCCCCCGAACAGCCGCACCCCGATCCAGACCGCCACCAGCGCGGTCGCCAGGGTGGCCGCGAAGTCCATCACGAAGCCGCTCAGGAAGGCGATCCGCAGCACGCCCAGGGTCTGCTGGCGGTGCTGCCGGGCGGTTCGGGCCAGCACGTCGCGGTAGACCTCCACGCGGCCGTAGGCTTGCAGCGTGGGCAGCAGGCGGGTCACGCTCAGGAGGCGGCCGGCCAGCCGGGTGTGCGCCAGCCACTGCCGCTCGGTGGCCGCCCCGGTGGCGAGGCCCACCAGGGCCAGGAACACCACGGTCAGCGGGCCCGTCAGCAGCAGGAGGCCGGCCGTCCCCGGATCGAGCAGGGCGGTGGCGCCCAGCATGACCACGAAGGCCAGCCCCGCGTGCACGGCGCCCGGCAGGTAGCGGGCGTAATACGGCGTCAGGCGCGGCCCGAGTTCGGCGTCCAGCGTGCTCAGGTCGGCGCCACGGGTGTCGGCCAGGGCGACCGGCCCCAGGGCCAGGGCCGCGCCGCTCAGCCGGTTTCGCCAGTACCGCACGGCGCCGGCGGCCAGCCCCGCCCCCAGCCGGTCTCGGGCCGCGCTGCAGGCGGCCCGCACCAGCAGCAGGGCCAGGATCGCCGTCACCGGGCCCACACCAGGCACTTCGCGCTGCAGCAGCCCGGCGGCCACGGCTCGGGCCACCAGCACCAGCGCCCCGGCCGTGGCCAGCAGGCCGGCCAGGCTCAGGGCGCCCGAGACCACTCCAGCGCGGCCCACCCCAGGCGCCTGAAGCAGCATGGACAGGGGGCCGGGGCGCCGGGTCTTCACCCCGCCATGCTGCGCCGATCGCTCCGGGGAAGCAGGGCCAAGGGTCCCCATGATGAAGAAAGACCGGACTTCCCCAGCGAGGCCTCCGTCTGGAGGGGGTACCCTCCGCTCACGCCTCCCAGGCGGCCGCTTCAGGCCACGGGAAGGGCGGGGCTGGATTCGTAGCTGGCCGGCACGGGCTGACCGTCCTGCAGGGCGGCCACGAAGGCGCCGAACTGCCCCCGGAGCTGGTCGCGCACCGCCCGCCAGCGCTCCAGGCTGCCGCCCGAGGGATCGACGAAGGGGTAGTGGAGCCGGACGGTGCGGGCCGGATAGACCGGACAGGCCTCGGCCGCGCTGTCGCACACGGTCACGACATAGTCGAAGTTCCAGGGATCCGGTAGGTCGTGGAGCGTCTTGCTGTGGTGGGTTCCGAGGTCGATGCCGATTTCGCTCATCACCGCGACGGCCTGCTCCTTGACCTGGGTGGCCTGGGTGCCGGCGCTGAAGACGTCGAGTTCCAGGCCGGCGTCCAGTGCGGCCCGCCGCGTGAGCCCCTCGGCCATCTGACTGCGGGCCGAGTTGTGGGTGCACAGGATCAGCAGGCGGGGCATGGGTGAAGCCTACCAGACCGCCGCGATTCGCTGTGTCAGTGCGGGGTCAGGGGTCGGACGATAAGACGCCGCCGGGCGCCAGGGGCAGGGCCAGGAAGAAGGTGGCGCCCACATCCGGCTCGCCCTGCGCCCAGACCTGCCCGCCGTGCTGCCGCGCGATCCGCCGTACGTTGGCCAGCCCGACCCCGGCGCCCTCGAACTGCTCGCCGTGCAGGCGGCGGAAGACCTGGAAGAGTTCGGCGGCCTGCTCGGCAGGGAAGCCCACGCCGTTGTCCTGAATCCGCAGCGTCGCCTGGTGGCCCTCAATGTGTGCCCCGATCTCGATGTGGGCGACCGGGCGGTGCCGGGTGAATTTCAGGGCGTTGTGCAGCAGCTGGGTCAGGGCGTGGCGCAGCCGCAGGTGGTCGCCGAAGACGGTGGGCAGGTCGCCCACGCTCCACTCGATGCGGCGCCCCCGCGACAGCGCCTCCAGATCCGAGCGCACCTGCAGCACCAGCGGCCCCAGCGGCAAGGGTGCCCGCAGGGGGGCCGGGCGGGGTTCCTGCGCGAACACCTTGAGATCCTCCAGCAGCCCCGCCACCCGCTGGCCCTCGGCGCGCAGATGCTCGAACTGCAGGTCTTCGCGGGCCTCCAGAGTGCCGTGCAGGCGCATGTGCAGCAGCCGCGAGAGCGACATGATGCGCGTCACCGGGGCCTGGAGGTCACGCGAGACGGCCCCGGCGTAACCCCGCAGTTCCACATTCAGGTCGATCAGTTCGCCCGTCCGCTCCTCGACCAGCGCCTCCAGGCGGGTGTTCAGGTTGCGCAGCGCGCCTTCGATCTCCTTGCGCTCGGTCAGGTCGAGCACGTAGCCGCACAGCCGCTCGTGGCCGTCCCAGCCCGAGCGGGCCAGGGCCAGCATGACGGGCACCCGGCGACCGTCGCGCAGCACATACTCCTTCTCGTAGCTGTCCGACAGGCCCCTGGCCGTCACCTGGGCAGCGGCCCGTTCATCCGTATGTCGCCACTCCGGGGGCGTGAGTGTCAGCCAGTTGAGGGTGCCGGCCTCCAGTTCTGAGCGGCTGAACCCGACCAGACGGAGATAGGCGTCGTTGGCATACTCCAGCCGGCCCTCCATGTCTCCCACCACGATGCCCACGGGCGTGATGTCGGCGAGCGCCTCGAAACGCGCCTCGCTCTCCTGCAGGGCGACCTGGCCCAGTTCCCGCTCGGTGATGTTCTCGTGGCTCACGACCGCGTGCGTGATAGCCGGGCCATATCGCACAGGCACGATCCGGGCTCGGAACCAGCGCCGCTCGTGGGGCGCGTGACAGGGGTAGGTGAGGGCGAAGTCGGGCCGCTCTCCGCGCAGCACCTCCAGCAGCCCACGGGTCATGACCGGGGCATCCTCCAGGGTCTCGGGGGCGTCTCCGCAGACCGCGAGGTAATTGCTGCCCACTCCACAGGACGTCTCCGAACCGCCGTTGTCGGTGCAGAACTGGGCCCAGGCCCGGTTGACCGCCACCACCTGCCCGGACGGTTCGACCACGGCCACGTGCGCGCTCAGCGCGTCCAGGGTGGCCTGGAACAGCGCCGCGGTGGTCAGGGGCGGAGGAGAGGTCATGAGGTGCAGACAGGGCCAGCGGACAGCGCTGAGCCACCCACCCAGGCGCCAGGGAACGCGCCGGGGGCTGGTGGGGTGGCGGCGGCCGGATCTGCTCCCATAGTCGAGTCCTGTGTCCAGCACATCAGATCCAGCCCCCGAAGTGCCCACGGTTGGATGAACACCTGTTCACCTCGGCCCCCGGCCGCTGGATTCAGCAGGAGGGCCCACCCGCTGGCACAGCGCGACGCCCGCCTCCGACCACATGACCGTGTGGGACGACGTCTGGTGCTGGAGGCCGACCAGGCCACGGCTAGCTCCGGGGCAGGCTGAAGGAGAAGGTGGCGCCCTGATCCTGAACCGTGGACGCCCATACCTCGCCCCCATGCCGCTGGATGATGCGCCGGACGGTGCCCAGGCCGATTCCGGTGCCCTCGAACTCGCGCTCCGAGTGCAGCCGCTGGAAGACCCCGAACAGCCGATCCTGATACTGCGGGTCATACCCGACGCCGTTGTCGGCCACCACGATGACGTGGGCCTGCGGGGTGGTGTGGGCCTGCACCCGGATCTCGGGCCGGTCGCGCGTGCCCGAATACTTCACGGCGTTCTGCAGCAGGTTCGTCAGCACCTGCCGCAGCAGCGTGGGATCACCCATCACCACCGGCAGCGGCCCGACCAGCCAGGTCACGGCCCCGTCCTCGCGGCCGGCCATGACCTCCAGGCGCACCTCGCGGACGAGGGCCGTGAGATCGACCTCCTGGCGTGCCAGGTCGTGCCGGGACACCTGGGCGAACTTGAGCAGCTGGTCGATCAGCAGGTTCATGCGGCCCGACGCCTGATCGATCACGTCCAGCGCAGACGCGAGCTTCACGCTGTCGCCCGACGCCAGCGCGCGGCGCACGATGCCGAGAAAGCCCTGGATATGCCGCACCGGCGCCCGCAGGTCGTGCGACACGCTGTAACTGAAGGATTCCAGCCCCTCGTTGGCCGCTTCCAGCTGCTGGCGCTGCTCCTGCAGGGCCCCCGCCACCTGGGCTCGCTCCAGCGCCAGGGTCAGGTGCTGCGCCGCCGTCCCCAGCACGATCCGGTCGGTGTCGCTCCACTGGCGGGAGCCGAACAGCGCCACGGCCAGCACCCCCCGCGGCCGCCCGTTCACTACGATGGGCAGCGTGGCGGTCGAGCCGATATGGCCCACGCGGTCGGCCAGCCGGTCGGTGTCGGGGGCGTAGGCGTCCTGAAAGTAGGGCTCCCCGGTTCGCCAGGGCTGGATCAGGTTGCCCGTGGCCTCGAAGGGCAGGCCGGCATCGATGGCGTTCTGCAGGGCCTCGCTCTGCACGCTGCCGGTCTGGGCTCGCACGCGCCACACGTCGCCGTCGGGCTCGTAGTAGAACGCCACACCGCTGGGCAGCATCGACAGCACGATGTCCTGGGCCCGCCGCACCAGCGCCACGACATCCGTCTCGAACGCCAGGTCGCGGGCCAGCTCGGCGAAACCCTCCAGGGCGTCCTTGCGGGCCTGCAGTTCGCTGCGCTGGGTCAGCAGCTGGCGCGTCAGCCGGGCGCGCTCCTCCGCCAGCGTGAGGCCGTTCCCGACGGCCAGGAAGACCGCCCGGTTGCGCAGACTCCACTGCTGCGCCGTCTTCAGGCCCGCCGTGAGCAGCCCCACCGCCTCGCCCCCCCGGCGCACCGGATACAGGGCGGCCGCGCCATAGTCGGCGGTCTGCTCGCCCACCACGCCGCCGGCCTGCGCCCAGCCATCCACGAACTGGGCCGCCTGGGTGTCGCCCTCGCCCGTCTCGCCGAGCTGTGGGGTCAGGGCCTGCACCTCGAAGCCGGCGCGGGCCAGCGCCACGGTCTCGGGCGTGATGTCGCCCGCCCAGGCCGCGGCCCGCCACAGGTCGCCCTCGCGGTCGTAGTACACGGCGCTGCCATCGCTGTAGGTCTGGGCCAGGGTCTCGACCGCCTGCTGGGCCAGAGAGGTCAGGTCGCTCTGGTTGCCCACCTGCCGCGTGAACAGGGCGAAGGCCGCCAGCGCGTCGGTCTCGGCCTGCAGCTCCTCGTTCTGCAGGCGCAGGTCGTCCGCCTGCCGGCGGGCACTCACGTCGCGGGAGATCGCCAGGATCTCGCCCACCTCGCCGTCCGCGTTCCGCAGCTCGTTGCTGGTGGTCTCCAGCCAGATGTAGGTGCCGTCCCGGCGCCGGATGCGGTAGGTGTGCCGCCGGGCGCCGGCCTGATGGGGCACCCCCTCGGGCACCGTCCCGAGGTCGTCCGGGTGGATCAGCTCGTGCGCCGAGCGGCCGATGAGTTCCTCGGCCCGGTAGCCCAGCACCGTCTCCACCGAGGGCGAGAGCGACCGGTAGGTCAGGCCGGCATCGGGCAGATGGACGCTGATCAGGTCGCTGGCGTGCCGGGCGAGCAGCGTCGCCTGGGCCTCCTCCTGCTTGCGGCGGGTGATGTCGCGGTAGAGCACGCCCACGCCCACGCCGTCCGGAAAGACCCGCACCTCCACCCAGCGCTGCAGGGGCGGATAGTACTCCTCGTATTCGGTCAGGCGCTGCTCGGTCAGGGCCCGGCGGGTCTCCAGCTCGAACTTGGTGCCCAGAGTCGCGGGAAACGCCGTCCAGAAGCTGACATGGAGTAGTTCGCTGGCGTTCCTGCCCACGAAGGCCTCCGCCTGGGCATTGATGAACGTGAAGCGCCACTGGTCGTCCAGCGTGAAGAAGGGATCCGGCAGGGACGCGAGGAGGCGGCGGGGATCGGGGGCGGACGAGGCTAGGGGATGATCGGGCATCAGGGGCATAACGAATCCGGGGTCTACGCGAGAACTGTACAGGGCCGGCGACCCGCCCCCGCCATCCCGACCCGTTGAATGAAGACCGGGTGAAGAGGCCGGTCGGGACGGCTGGAATCAGCCCGGCACGGTCTGGATGCGGCGGCTCCCTTCACCCGGCCTCAGGGTCGCCCCCCACCTGTGGCCAGTCAGCCCCGGTTACCAGTTCTCGACCTCGGCCGACACATCGTCCGAGTCCACGGCCACGTAGCGGCGGGTGGTGTCCACCGAGGCGTGGCCCAGGAACAGCCCCACCCGCGTGAAATCGCGGGTGGCGGCGTAGAGCCGGGTGCCCGAGTGCTTGCGGGCCGCGTGGAATCCCCGCCAGTCCAGACCGGCCTGGGCGAAGGCCTTCTGGGCCCGGTAGGTGGCCTGCCCGTAGCTCCAGTCGAAGAAGCGGCCGTCCGTGTCCAGCGGCGCCAGACCCTCCAGGGCCGCGCGCACCCGGGCGCCCAGGGGCACGTGGCGCGCCCTGCCCCCCTTGCCGCGCACGACCAGCAGCCGGCCCTGGATATCGGGCCGGGAGACGCCCAGCGCCTCGGTGATCCGCAGGCCGGAGTGGGCACACAGCAGCAGCAGGGCCGCGAGGCGGGGCTCGCAGTGCGCCAGGGCGGCCTCCACCTCCCGGCGGTAGGGCGGGTTCTTCACGATGCCGGGCGTGGGATCGGCGGCCACCGCGACGTCCTCGAAGGGCTGCGCGTCGGTGGCCCCGGCCCAGCGCAGCGCCCGGTACAGAGCGCGGGCCCCGGCGGTGTACTGCGCCAGGGTCGCCGCCGAGAGCCGGCCCCTCCGGCCCTGGCCCTGCGAGGGCCGGGTGCCCAGGTGGGCCAGATAGCGGCCCCCATCGCGGCGACCCGGACGCAACAGCTGGACGCCGTGGTCATGCGCCCAGGGCACGAAATCGCGCACGGCCAGCCGGTAGGCCGCGAGCGTTTTGGCGCTGGTACGCGCCCCCTTGCGGCTGGCGGTGGTCATGTAGGCCACGGTGAGATCCATCAGGAGATCCGTGTCGTAGGTCGCCGCCGCCTCGATCGCCCGGACGCGCAGCGACTGATCCGTGAGGTTGGCTAGACTCAGGGCGCCCTGCCGCAGAACAAGGTCGGTCATGCCCACAGTTTAAAACTAACTGCGATTAGTGCGAACAGGTTCGGGCATGGGATCATGGGGGGCTGGAGGTCACGCGAAACCAGCGGACTCTGATTCGGCTCGGCGGCGAACATTCCAGATTAGGGGGTACGGTACCCCTCACGCCCGTTCCGAGGCCCCTTCCTGAGCCTCCTGTGAGCCCGGTCTTCGCAGGCCGCGCTGGGACGCACTTTCTGGAGGGGAACCGGCGAGGCGCCGCCGATCTGGTACGGGATCAGCCGAAACTCAAGGCTCGGTGGCGGAATGGATCCCTCCGCCACCGACCTTACCTCCTCACCCCGACCTTCTTCGCCAGCGGCACAGCCGAGTCCCGCGAGAGCATTGGGAGCAGAGCGACAGCTGATCGGTTGACACTGCACGAGGGACTGGAGGGCGGCATGTCAGACGCCCAGAGGTGGGCGCATGTGCCGTCTACCCAGCCGCGTGTGAGTCTCCGGAGGTTCGCTCAGCGCTCTCTCGGCAGGGTGAAGCCGAAGGTGGCCCCCGCCCCCAGCGCCCCGGTCGCCGACACCACGCCGCCGTGCCGCAGGACGATGCGCCGCACGGTCGCCAGACCAATCCCGGTGCCCTCGAACTCGCGATCCGTATGCAGCCGCTGGAAGGCGCCGAACAGGCGCTGGGTGTATTTTTCCTCGAAGCCCACGCCGTTGTCCCGCACGAGGATCGTCCAGCCGTCGGGGCCGTCCTCGCACCAGACCTCGATCACGGCCTTCGCCCGGGGACGGGTGAACTTCACGGCGTTGGCGAGCAGGTTGCCCAGTGCCTGCCCCAGCATGGCCCCGTCGCCCACGACCACCGGCAGCGGGCCGGGCCGCCACTCGACGTCGCGGTCGACGAGTTCCGGCGCCAGATCCAGCACCGCGCGGTCGAACAGCGCCTGCAGGTTGACCGGGCCGGTCTTGAGCGGCGTGCTCGTGCTGCGCGAGAGCAGCAGCATCGCGTCGATCAGCGTGGACATCCGGTCGGCGGCGGCCTCCACGCGCCCCAGGTGGGCACTGGCCCGCTCGTTCGGCGTCGTGGCCAGCGCCTTGCGGGCCAGCTCGGAAAAGCTCTTGATGTGCCGCACCGGCGTGCGGAGGTCGTGGGAAGCGGAGTAGGCGAAGGCCTCCAGCTCGTCGTTGGCGGCCCGCAGCTCGGCGTTCCGGCGGGTGAGTTCCTCGTTGCTGCGGCCCAACTGCACCTCGGCCGCCTTGCGGGCCGTGACGTCGCGCATGGTGACCACGGCGCCCAGGGCCTCGCCATCCGGCGTGAACATGGGCTGCCCGCTGGCCAGCAGCTGGCGGACGGTGCCGTTGCGGGGGCGGATCACGAGTTCCGCCTCGCGCACCTGCTCGCCCTGCCAGGCACGGTACAGCGGCACCTCTTCAGTGCTCAGCGGGGTGACGCCGTCGCCCGCGAACAGCTCGTAGTGCTGGGCCCACTCTTCGGGCGGCAGCGGGGCGGCGTCGACGCCGTGAAAGCGCTTCGTCGAGTCGTTGAAGAGGGTCAGCCGGCCCGCCTCGTCGCAGGCGACCACGCCCTCGGAGAGGTTGGCCAGCACCGAGCTGAGGAAGGTGCGTTCGCGCTGGAGGTCGAGGTTGTTCTGCCGCAGCTGCTCGCCCTGCTGGGCGATGCGGGCCTGACTCTCGGCCCGCTCCAGCGCCAGCCCGAGCGTGCCCGCCGCCCGGCGCATCAGGGTGCGGGCGCCCTGCTGCCAGGGGCCAGGTCGTCTCCAGGCCACCAGAAACCCCTGCAGGGCGCCGTCGGGAGTCCGCAGCGGCTCCACCCCGTAGGCGATGGCCGGCAGGTCGGGCAGGGCGCCCGCCACCGTCTGATAATTCTCCACGTACAGCCCTTCCTGGCCGGCGGCCACCTGCCGGAGCGCCGGCGCGTCGGCGAGGGTCAGTCCGGGACGCGACATGTATTCCAGGATGGTCGCCGGGGTGTCGCCCCAGGTGGCCGGCATCCGGATCAGGTCGCCGTCGAGCCGCACCACCAGCATGCTCCCGGCTTCCAGCGCGGGGCCCAGCTGATCCATCGCCCGCGCGGCGACCTCGTCGGGGGTCAGCGCCTGCTGCAGCACGTCGCCCAGGGCCGTGAGCACCTCGGCGCGGCGCACGGCGCCCTGCAGTTCGGTGTGACTCAGCTCCAGCGCGCTACGGGCCGCGTCCCGGTCGATCAGCAGCGCCGCCAGCTGGGCCAGGGCCGCCAGTTGAACCAGATCGTCCTCGGTGGCGGCCCGGCGCGCCTCGACGACCAGGGTGCCCAGGTGGCGGCCCCACAGGCCGGTGACCGGCTGGCGCCACGCGGCCGTCGGATCTTCGCCTGCGGGCGGATGGCCGGCTCCATCCAGGGCGCTGTCCAGTCCAGTCCCGGGAGCGGGCACAGCGGCCAGGGAGGCCGATCCGCTCAGCTCGAAGGCCACGTCCGGCGTGCCGAAGTGATGCCGGGCCATGCCCCGCAGGCGCTCCAGCACGGCGCTCAGCGGCGCACCCTGGGCGGAGAGTTCCAGCACCTCGGCCCGCTCGCGCGTCAGGTACTCGGCGGAACGCTTGCGCTGCGTGATGTCACGCTGGATGGCGATCCAGTGGGTGTACCAGCCGCGAGCGTCGGCGACCGGCGAGATCGACAGCTCCACCCAGAATTCGCTGCCGTCCTTGCGGTAGTTGATCAGCTCGACCTCGACCTGCTCCCAGCGCTGCAGGGCCTCCCGGATGGTGTCCAGCACCCGGCGATCCGAGCGGGGCCCCTGGAGGATGCGGGGCGTCTGGCCGCGCAGTTCGTCGAGCGTGTAGCCCGTCATGCGGGTAAAGGCCGCGTTGGCGTACAGGATGCGCGGCCCCAGCGGCGTGACCGGCTCCGCCTCGGTGATCAGCACGGCGTCGTTGGCATGATCGAGCACCGACCTCAGCAGGATCAGCTGTTCGGCGTCGGTCTGTCCAGACAGTTCTGAGAGCGGCATTCGACTCCTCGGAAGGTGGGGGCGGGACGCAGGGGAGTTTCCCCAGACATGTTGATTTCCAGCCAGATCATAGCCATGGCCTGTCGGCCTTCCCCGCAGGCGGTTCCAGCAGCTCCCCAGAACCCCGCGCCCTGGCCAGCACGCCGGATCGTGGCAGCAGGCCGACAAGGATGACTCCTTCATCCTGCGGCACCTCAGCACGTATGAGTGTCAATAGAATGACACACCCCGGCTGACGCGGGCCTGGGCCATCCGTGGGCTGGAATCCGTATCGGCGGGGCATGACCGACTGGGGAGAGGCCACCCGTCGCTTTTGTGTCCAGCTCTTCGGGACGCCGGAGGTGTCGGGGCGGTCAGGAGAGCGCCCACTGGAGGGCCGGTCACGCTCGATCCAGCGCACCACCGAACCCTGGCCGCCCCCCTCCTTCAGAGACGACCACCGTCACGCTTCGTCCTCCACCTCGCTCCGGACGCCTCGCTGCAGGCCCGTCGTGGTCTGGTCGATGAGCCGCAGCAGCCCCGAGGACGCCGGGCACCCTCGACCCTCCCCTCACCTCCCCGTCTGCCGCACGTATGTAGACACGTCGGCGTTGTAGACGATCTCCTCGGTGGTAAACACGGCCCAGGGCCGCCCCTGGTCGAGCCAGGTCGCCGCGCCGGTTCGGGGCAGCGTCACGCCCCCGAGGCGGGCCCAGCTCAGGAAGGCGTTGAGCCAGAGGGTCTTGTGCGGGTCGGCGCCGCTGCGGTAGCGCATCGATTCGAGCAGCGTCGGCCGCCCGGTCGCCGGGTCGAAGCGCACCACGAAGGTCTCGTGCGCCTCGCCGAAGGGCACCCGCAGCAGCGCGGTCTGGTCGTCCACCGCCGTCCAGCGCACCCGGGGATCGGTCACGAAGAGGGCGGGCAGGCTCATGGACTCGGCCCACAGACCCAGGTTGGCGGCCTGGGCCCCCCTGGGGTCACCCACGCTCGACGGCAGCGGCCAGGGCATGGTCTGGGTACTGACACCGTCCAGGTACGACTCGTTGACCTTCAGGATCGGCCAGCCGAACCAGGTCGCTTCGATGTAGTGGCGGTAGTTGCGCCCGGCCTCGTGAATGAATCTGAAGCGGGCGGGAAAGGTGGGGCCGCCCGCCACGGGGCGGAGCGTGGCGCGGCCGCTGATGACCGCCGAGCGGATCACGGGCAGCGTCTCTCCGTAGGTCTGGCGGTAGAAGCGCTCCACCGGGGCGGGCAGACCGGGCGGCAGGGGAACCGTCCCGGACACCACCCCGCCGGGAGCCGACGGGAAGGGGCGGGGCGGCACCTGCAGGCCCAGCCAGCCGAGCAGGCCCAGGCCGGCGAGCAGGCCGGCGCTCCAGAGCAGGGCGCGCCGCGCGCGTGGACGGGCCGGCGTGCCGGTGAGGGACAGCGGTGGCCGGGCGGGAGATTGGAGAGCCGGGGTGGTCATATGAACTCCTCCTTCTGGGGGACGGCCCCGTCCGCTTCGTCGAGCCCGGTCGCGCCTTCCAGCAGGGCACGCAGCCGCCGGACGAAGCGGGCGGCCGGCGCACCGTCCACGAGGTCGTGGTCGAAGTCGAGGGTGAGGTTCAGCAGTTCGCGGGGCACGACCCGACCGCCCAGCACGGCGGGGCGCAGGCTGAGACCGCCGACGGTCACGGTGAGGGGATAGACCGGCAACGCCAGGGCCCAGCCGGCTCCGGCCCCGAACATCCCCAGCGAGGTCAGGCCGACCGTGCCGAAGCTGGCCTTCCAGCGCTGCGGCTGACGGCTGAGCCAGCGGTAGAGCCCGCGCCTCAGGACGCCGGGCAGGCGCAGGAACAGCCCGGCCCAGCGCGCCCGCCGCAGGCTGGGGCTGGAACTGGGCCGGGCCTGCACGGCCCGCAGTTCGTCGTGGACTGAGCGCACCGTGCGGCGGTTCACCCCGCGCAGCACGTGGGCCAGCGGGAACGAGCGGCCCTCGACGCTGACCTCGACGATCACACCGATGTCCACGTCGTCGAAGACGACCAGGCGGCCCCGCCAGTCCAGATACGCCTGGAGGCGGCGGTCGGCCTCGACGGCACGGGCCAGGGCGTACGCCACGAAAGCGGTCAGGGACAGGCGCTCGCCGCCTGGAGGACGCAGCCGCCGGAGGGCCAGCGTCATGTCCACCTCGATCAGCCCGCGCACCGTATGCCGGCGCTGGGCGAAGTCGGCGGCGTCCACGACCAGCCGCCGCGAACGTGGGAACGGCAGGACGTGGAAGGTGGCGGGGGCAGGGCGGGACATGGGGACTCCTTCCCAGGCTTCGGCCGCCCCGGAACGATGCCGACCGGGGCGGCCGATAAACTCACGCAGGGTATGGCGTGAACAGCGGGCCCACGCGGGAGGGAGGCGGGCGCCACCACAGCCAGGTGGCCCCGAGCGCGGCCAGCAGCGCGCCGAGCGTGACCAGCGTGCCCAGCACGGGAAGCTGCGTCAGCGCGGCCAGGGTCAGGGCGCCCAGCAGGACGCGGATCCACAGGGCCGGCCGGCGCTCAGGGGCCAGCGCTCCCAGGAGCCACTGACCCAGCAGGACGGCGGCCAGGCCCTGGGCCACCCACCAGCCCAGCCACATCACCAGGGCGCCGAGGCCCAGCAGCGTGGGGGCGCCGATCAGCCCCAGCGGCAGCCCCAGGGCGCCCAGGCCCAGCAGGGTCAGCAGGGCGGCGAGCGTCACCCCCACACCGAAGAGGGCCAGCACCCCGAGGGGGAAGCCCAGGGCGATCAGGGTGCCGTACCCGAGGCTGGTGCCCGGCGCCCGTCTCAGGCGTAGCGAGACCTCGCTCAGCGGCGTGCGGGCCAGCCCGACCAGCAGCAGGGCCATGAGCGAGAGGCCCGCGAAATCGCGCAGGAGGTTCAGCCCCAGCGGGTTGGCCGGGGGCCTGGGCACGCCGACGCGCGGGGTGGGCAGGACGGCGGTGGGCTGGTAGTGCATCTGACCCCCGACCTGCCGGGCCGGGATCATCGGCCGATCCGGCATCTGCAGGGTCAGGTCGCCGGCCACGCGCCCACCGGGCATGAACCGGACACCGCTGGGCAGGGGGTCGGGCCGCACCATGCCCGGTGTCCAGTTCTGGGGCCACGAGGCGCGGTTGTCCACGTTCAGGCGGGCGTTCCCGCCGACCGTGCCGCCCAGCTGCACGGCCGTGGCGCCCAGGTAGGCGTTGCGGGTCACCGTGCCGTTCAGGCGCGTCTGGGCGCCGCCGAAGGCCAGATCGCGGCCGATCCGCGCGCCCGGGGCGAGGTCGAGCCCCACGCCGCCCGCCAGCAGGTCGCGGGCGATGCTCGTGCCGGGTTCGAGGGTCAGCACCGAGCCCGCGAGCCGGGCGCTCCGACCCACCCGGCCGGCCAGGGTGACCGTCCCGCCAGCTGCCCAGACGTCACCGCGCACGTTCCCGGCGATCCGCACCCGCTGGCCGGCGGCGATCAGGTCGCCCGTGACCGTGCCGTCGATGCGGACATCGGTGCCGGCCACGTACAGGTCGTCGCGGATGACCTCGCTGGGCCCGATGGTCACGGTCTCTCCGGTGCGCCAGTCCAGGGCGAGCGCGCCGCCGCTCAAGGCGAGGCCGACGAGCAGGGTGCCCGTGCGGCAGAGAAGTCCATGTATTCCGTGCTGGTCGCGCATGGCGAGCCTCCTGGGGTCTGGCCCGGGCGGGCCCCACGCTGGGACGGCCGAACCGCTCCGACCCCGTCCAGCCCAGCCTGCTCCCGGGGCATTACGGGCGCGTTACCCCGGGCCGTGACGCCGGACAGGGCAGCGTCCACTCTTCCCCTCCCGGCTCCCTGGCCCCCCTCACCCGCCGAGTCCCCAGATGCAGCGGGAACACCTCCAGATCAACGACCGGGACGTCCTTAAAGAGACGTCCCGACGAAGGCCGATGGGGGTCACGTGAGGCTCAGGGCGACTTCAGCGCCCGGATAAAGGCGTGGAGGGCGGCCACCTGTTCGGCGGTGGGCGGGGCGCCGTCCAGCCCGGCCTGCTCGAAGCGGGGCATCACGGCCGACAGCTCGCGCCCCTGGTCGTCTAGGCCCCGCAGCACGGCGGTGGCGAACTGGGCGTCCGTCCAGGCCGCCGTGTCCTGCAGGGCCGGGCCGATGCCCCCTGTGCCTGCCGCGCCATGACACCCGGCGCAGGCTGAGGCGTACAGCGTGGCGCCGTTGACCGGGGCGTTCGCCAGTGGCGCGCTCATCCCCGCCGCCCCCTGACTCCCGGCCAGCTGGTGCCCCGCGCGGTAGGAACCGAAGCCGACGGCCAGGGCGAGCAGCGCGAACGCGCCGAAGGCCGCCAGTTCCCGGCCCGAGATGGAGTCCGCGCCGCCCATCAGTACAGCCTCCAGCCCGGCACGAGCTGGGCCTCGGCGAGCAGGCGGGCCACCACCGGGCCGTACATCAGCAGCACGAGCAACAGGGCCACGCCCCACAGCGCCAGCAGGGGTTCGGTCAGGCGCACCAGCGCGCTCGCGCCGGCCAGGGTCTCCCCCGCCGAACTGATGGCCTCGCTGTACGGAATCGGCGTGGTGGCCTCGCTGTCGTCCACGCGCCTGGAGAGCAGCATCCGGAACAGCACGTAGAAGAACAGCAGGGCGCTGACGAGCAGGATCATGCCGCTGATGGCCGTGAGCAGGGCCGGCACCCGGATGGGCATTTCGCGGTACACGTCCTGGGTGGTGGCGCTGACCAGGGCGCGGCGCGGCACGCCCAGGAGCCCCTGCCAGTGCATCCCCAGCGCGAAGACCATCATGCCGATGAACCATGTCCAGACCGAGGCCGAGGCCAGCCGGACGCTGGGAAGTCGCTTGCCGGTCAGGTGCGGGATGAGCCAGAACGCCGTGCCCATGAAGGTCAGCGTGGTCGCCGTGCCCACCGTGATGTGGAAGTGCCCCGGAATCCAGGCGGTGTTGTGCACGACCGGGGCGAAGGCCGCGCTGGCGTTGACGATGCCGCCCGCGCCCCCCACGATGAACGACACCATCGCCAGCACCGACGCGCTGAACACCGGCTGGCCCCAGGGCAGGTGGCCGATCCAGCCGACCAGACCGCGCCCGCCGCGCGCGCGGGCGGCGTCCTCCAGCGAGGCGGCCACGCTGAAGGCCGTGAGCAGGCTGGGCACGGCGATCAGGAAGGTCAGGAACATGTGGATGAACTTCCAGGTGGTCGAGATGTTCGGGTCGGCGTACTGGTGGTGCAAGCCGACCGGGGTGCTGTTGAGCAGGAACAGCACGAAGGTCAGGCGCACCAGCGGCTCCGAGACGATCCGGCCCCCGGCGTGGTGGGGCAGGAAGGCGTACCAGGAGATGTAGGCCGGCAGCACCCAGAAGTACACGATGGCGTGCCCCGTCCACCAGAACAGGGTCTTGGAGAGCAGCGGATCGACCCCGCCCACCCAGCCCAGCGACCAGGGGATCAGCACGAACACGACCTCGCCCACCAGGCCCAGCGAGGCGACTGTCCACATCATCCAGGTCGCCACGCTCATGAAGGCGACCAGCGGCGTGACCCGGCCCGGATGGGCCCGTTTCCAGCCGACCCAGGCGGCAATGACCTGGCCGGCCACCAGCAGGCTGGCCGCCACCATGATGGCCGCGCCGATGTAGAACACGGGGCTGCCCTGCATGGGCGGATAGAAGGTGTAGAGCAGCGTGGCCTGGTTGAGCAGCAGCGGCACGGCCGCGATCAGCAGGCCGGCGGTCATCATCAGGTAGCTCAGCCACGCGAAGCGCAGGTTGATGGTCACCTTCAGGTCACGGGTCGGCAGGTACAGCAGCCAGCCGCTGATGAAGAACTGCGTGAAGACTAGCGCGTTCAGCACCCCGTGGAGGCTCAGGCCCTGGTAATAGGACTTGAGCAGCGCCCGGAGGATGGGGGTGTCGTAGACGTTGACGCCGCCGTAGTTCAGCGCCTGCAGCGGGCCGATCAGCACCCCGACCAGCAGCGCGAGGAAGGCCGTGACCACGTAGTACTGCGTGAGGGTTTTCAGGCGGGCCAGGAAGGCGGCGTCGGGCAGGCTGGCAGCGCGCGCCGAGTCGGGCAGGGGCAGAGGGGCAGTGGTCACAGCGGGGCTCCTGTGGAGTCAGCGGCGGGAATTCGGAAGGTGGCGGTCAGATGGTGTCGGTGCTCATAGCCCAGAGCTCAGAGCCCAGGCCCTCAGAACCAGCCCCTCAGGGCGGCCCCACCTCGACCGTGAGCCGGCTGATCATGCCGTGATGCCCGCTGCCGCAGTACTCGTTGCAGATGACGTCCAGCGTGCCCTCCCGGCGGAAGGTGGTCGTGAAGCTCGACACCTGCCCCGGAATGACCGTGGTGTTGATGTTGGTGCCCACGATCATCAGCCCGTGCATCACGTCGGCCGAGGTGACGTGGATGGTGACCGGCTGACCGGCCGGCACCTTCAGCACCGCCGGCTCGAACTGGAAGGCGCGCGCCACCACGAAGGCCTCGTAGGTGCCGTCGGCGTTCTGCCGCGTGCCCGGCGTGGCGAAGGGCGTGGCCCCCAGCAGCCTGGGATCGACGCGGCCGTTGCGGACGCCGGCGACATGGTGCCCGGACTCGCCGGTCAGCGACGGATAGGTGCCGCTGACGAAGCTGGCCAGCACCGCCACGAACAGCAGCACGACCATGATGACCGAGAGGCCGAGCCAGATGGTCTCGTAGCGCTCCAGCGTGTGGTGATCCAGCCGAGCCAGGGCCGGCCGACCCGCCCGCACTAGGCCCTCCCCTGCTGGATACCCAGCACCAGCATCCACAGCCAGATGATCGACAGCAGCAGCACGCCGATCACGAACAGGGTGCCGATGGGGGCGGGGCCGCGTTCCCCGGGCGGCGCGGCGTGCGGAACCGGGGCGGGTTCGCGGGTCGTCTCCGGAATCTCCGGGCTCACGGGGTCAGCTCCGGAACCGGTGTGGCGGCCGCCGGGCGGGCGTAGTCGCGCAGGACGTCGCTGACGCTCAGGAGACCAACGACCTGACCCGTCCCGTCGATCACCGGCAGGGCGCCGACCCTGTGCTCCAGCAGGGTGTGGGCCGCGTCGCGGGCATCGGCGTCCGGGGTGGTCGTGAGCACGTTGCGTTTCATGATGTCGGCCACCCTCAGGCTGGCGAGGCGGGTGGTGGCCTCCCACATCGACAGGGTGCTCAGCGTGCTGGGCAGCGCTTCACGGAGATCCCGGTCGGACACGATCCCGACCAGCTGCCCCTCCTCGACGACCGGCAGTCGCCGGATGCCGTGGCTCTGCAGCAGGCGGGCCGCCTCCGTCAGCGGCAACGAGGGCGGCGCCGAAATGGTCTGGGCACTCATCAGGTCACGAACAAGCATAGGTTCCTCCACGACCGGAGCGTCTCCCGGGGCCATTACCAGACCGTTACCACGCCTCCGGGGCGCCCGGAACCGGCGAGGAGTGGGGGGCGGCCAGCACGACCAGGACACCCAACGCAGCCAGCGAACACGGCGCCGCGTGACTTCAGGGCGACCTATGGGAGGGTGGTCTACCAGCAGGGTGGTCTCGCGCGGAAGCTAGCCTCCTGCACGCACCCGACCAACGTGCCGATCTTGCCTGAGCCTTAAGTCAGGGCATCCTGGCTCTCCCCTGTTCAAAGGGTGAGCACGGCGGTTCGGAGGTTGTCAGCCAGAAGAGTGAACAGCCGATCCCCTGCTGAGGCCGCCGGGTACAGTCCGCCTCCCGGCGCCCCCAGTTCAGTGGCCTACACGTGTCACGTTGTCCACAACCCTACATATGGACAAAGAACACGGCGTTCGCGGAATACCCACGAAGGCCGACATCGTGGATAAACACGAGGTCATTTCTCTCAATTGAGGCAGGAGTTACATTACTTCCACACATCTCATTTCGATGCCTCTTAATTCAGAATAAATCTGACTTAAGGGTCATCTTAACGAACTCCCCACGCCGTTTCTTCCTTTGAACTCAGTACACTGCGTCCTGAAAACAATCTTCGGGTATTCCGGCCCAGCCAGCCCCCCAACAACCCTTACGACCGCTTCATGGAACCCGGTGAGCGGGCTCATCGGGTCGTGTTTTTGAAAGACCTCTGACAGGAATGCCCTTTTACCTTGTGGGCGTTCCGGGCCATGACGCTCCTGCAGGACATGATCCGCCGGCTCAGACAGGATTTTTCCTGCCTGACGGTGGCTGTGGTTCTGCCGGCTTCCGCTCTGCGCCGGAGCCCGGCCCACATCCCATTCGTCCTCAATTTCCGGAGGTCAGTCCATGAACGTCGCCCCTATCGCGCTCGGTGCCCTGCTGCTCGGCGGGGCCCTGGCCCAGGTGTCCTCTCCCCTGCGGCTGCAGCTGACCCAGGAACTGGTCACCACGGTGACCGAGAGCGGCCGCACGGTCGAGAAGCTCTCGTCGATGCCGAAATCGGTGCGGCCCGGCGACACCCTGACCCAGGTGATCACGGCCAGCAACCTCGGCAAGAGCACGCTGCGCCAGGCCAGCATCAACCTCCCGGTGCCCCGTGGCACTGAATTCCTGGGCCAGTCCACTCCCGCCGGCCCACGCTGGAGCACCGAATTCAGCCGGGATGGCGGCCAGACCTTCGCCGCCGCGCCCCTGAAAAAGACCATCACGGTGACCGAGAACGGCAAGTCCGTTCAGAAGGAAGTCATCGTGCCGCCCAGCGAGTACACCAACGTCCGCTGGGTGGTCGGCGCCATGAACAGCGGAGACACCCTCAAGTTCGGCTTCCGCGTCAAGGTCAAGTAGTCCACCCCTGGAGATTCCCGTGAACAGACCCTTTGCCACCCTCGCCCTGATCGCTGCGCTGGCGGCCGGCTCCGCCTCGGCGGTCGGCACCGTCGCGGGCACCCCCATCTCGAACATCGCCACGGCCACCTTTCAGGACGACAACGGGGCCAGCCAGCCCGAAACGAAGTCGAACAACGGGATTCCCGTCACCACGACCGTTCAGGCCGTCCCCAGCTTCAGCATCACGCCCAACTCCACGGGCACGCCGCTCACCGCTGGGTTCTCACCGGGCCAGACTCTACAGGTCGTTCCCGGCCAGACCAATGTGGCCTTCAAGTACACCCTGACGAACACCGGGAACGTCCCCAACGAGAGCTATTCGCTCGCTCGGCAGACCTTCAACTCCGGCTCTTCCGGGCTGACCAACATCCGGTACGTGCTCGACAGCAACGGCGACGGGATCTTCAACCCCGCCACCGATACGGTCATCACCAACGACAAGATCACCGGGGTCGCCCCGGATCAGGTCAAGACTTTCTTCGTGGTGTACGACATTCCCAGCACGGCCTTCAACGGTCAGAAGGCTGGGATCAGCCCGATCGGCAACCGCGATGCCAACTCGACCTACGACGGCACTGGGGCTTCTGCTCCGTCGGACAGCGACAACTACCATCAGGCCACGGTCGTCCGCACAGACGCCGGGAACCTGGGGCCACTCAACGACGCCGACGGCAACGGTCAGGTCGACGGCTCGGCCACCGCGACGGCTCCCTACACTGTGAGTGCCGGCGCCACGACCTACAACCTCGTGACGCCCAGCGGGGACAGCCAGAGTGCCATCGCTCCCGCCAGCACCGCGCAGCAGTACGTGTACTTCAGCAACACGGTTCGCAACATCGGCAACCGCAGCGATACCTTCAGCCTCAGCGTGCCGGACACGTCGGCCCTCGACGCGGCCGGCTTCCCGGCCGATAGCCGGGCCGACCTGTTCGTGGTGGACAACGGCGGTGCCCTGGTCTCGACGAGCAGCACCACCCCCCTGAACGCCGATCCCGACGGCACAGGGCCGGGCCTGGGCGGAGCGTACACGTTCATCGTCCGGGTCACCCTGCCTGCGAACGCCGCGCCCGACCAGACCGCCACCTTCCCGGTCGTGACGGTCACGGCCAAGTCGGGGAACGACCCGGCCCAGTCCGACACCACCAGCAATTTCGTGAAGATCCAGAGCGGCGTGTTCGGCAACGCCACGCCCGGCACCCCCGGAGCCCCGGCAGCCGACCCCAGCCTGAACCCCACCAAGCCCGGCAACCCGGGCGACACCGTCCGAATTCCGATGGATCTCTACAACTCGGGGAACGTCAGCGACTCCTACACCCTGGCCGGAACGGTCACGTTCACCGACGCCAACAATCAGGCGGTGCCGGCCACGATCACCTACTACGCAGACGCCAACGGCGACGGTGTGCCGGACAACACGACCGCCGTCGTCAACCCCGTGGTGGCGGCTGGGCAGGAACTCAAACTGGTGGGTCTGGTCACGGTGCCGACCAGCGCGGTGACCGGAACCGCCTCGATCAGCCAGACGGCCCGACTGAAGGATGTGAGCAACACCAGCACCACGGTCATCACCTACACCGACGCGAACGACACCGTGCAGGTCGGCCTGATCGGTGGGGTGGTGCTCAGCAAGTACGTGGACAACACCGGGAAGGACGACATTCCCACCCCCCCGAAGACCTATCCTGCCGAACCCGTCTACGGCACCAACGTCTCCACCTACAACCCCAACACTGAGGCCAGGCCGAGTGACGTGCTGCGGTATGTCGTCTACGGACGCAACAACCGTAACTCGGTCATCAAGAACTTCGTCCTGTCCGACACCATTCCCACCCACACCGGGTTCTGGAGTGTGGCGGCGACCTACAACAGCTATGGCAGCACCTTCCCCGGGGCGAGCATGGGAGCCAAGATCCTCTACCGCGTCGGCACCACGGGAAGCTGGATGGACACGGCGCCCACGGACCGCACCCTGCCCGCCGGCACCGCGATCCAGGTCGGCTACGACTGGAACAACGACGGCGCGATCACGACCAGCGACCTGCTCCCCGCCGGAGCCGAACTCAAGCTCGTCTTCAAGGTGCAGGTGAAGTAACCCGTTTCGGCGCGCCCCACTGGTTGGCGGGGCGCGCCACCCTCTTGTCCGTGCAGTGGCGGACGCTCCTCAACAGCAGACACCCTTTGATCTCGACTTCCCTTTGACTCCGGAGACCCCATGCCCACACGTCCTCTTCCCTTCATGATCCTGGCCGGGCCGGCGAGGATGGCGGCCGCCCCGAGCGTCTCCGCTGTCCGCTACGGAGCGGTCGACAACACGCCGAGTCGAGACATCTTCTGCACCACTCGTACAGCCATCACGCCCGGCAGCCTCAGCGCAGGTTCGATGTGACCGGCTGGGGTGTCGTTCCCCGCTTGAGCCGGTGGCCCGGTAGACCCTTCCTGACCGGACTCGTCCTGAGCGCGGCGCTGTCGGTTCCAGCGGTAGCCCAGACCACGGCGCTGTGTGCGACGCCCGGCAAGGACGGCCCCATGCCGGGGTCGGCCAGCATCGTGAACACGTACTATCCGGGGACGGCCAGCGCAGGCGCGGGCAGCACCTCGCTGATCCTAGGCACCGCGACGGGTGACACTTCTAAGTCCATCACCCGGGGCGACCTGCTGCTGGTCATGCAGATGCAGGACGCCGCCATCAACAGCGGCAACTCGCTGTCCTACGGATCGGGAACCGGCACTGGGCGCGGCAGCACCACCCTCAACAACGCGGGCAGGTACGAGTATGTCAAGGCCACCAGCGACCTCGCCGGCGGCAGCGTGACGGTACAGGGCCAGGGCACTGGGGGCGGCCTGCTCAACACCTATACCTACGCCGCCGCGTCGACCACGCAGGGGCAGCGGCGCTTTCAGGTCATCCGCGTGCCGCAGTACTCCAGTGCAAACCTGTCGAGCGCGCTCACCGCCGCTGCGTGGAACGGGACGACCGGCGGGGTGCTGGCTTTGGACGTGGCCGGCACCGCGAACCTGAACAACGCCACAGTCAATGTGAGTGGCAAGGGCTTCCGGGGCGGCGCCGGGCGGCAGCTCGCGGGCGCGACGGGCATAGGAACCGGGACGGATTTCGTGAACAGCTCGGGGAAACCCGCGCACGGGGGCAAGGGCGAAGGGATCGCTGGCACGCCCCGCTACGTGAACAGCGGTACGGCGCTCTTGGACGCCACGGACGAAGGCTATCCGGGCGGCTCGATGGCTCGGGGTGCTCCAGGGACAGCAGGCGGCGGGGGTACGGATTCCAATCCGACGGCCAATGACCAGAACTCGGGCGGCGGTGGTGGGGCCAATGGTGGTGGGGGCGGCCAGGGGGGCAATTCCTGGTCGGCGGCGGCCAGCGTCGGGGGCATCGGTGGCGAAAGCTTCACGGCAGCCTTCGACCGCCTCACCCTCGGTGGCGGCGGCGGTGCGGGCTCGACCAACAACGGCACAGGCAGTCCTGCGGGCTTCTCTTCCAGCGGCGCAGCGGGGGGCGGCATGATCTTCCTACGTGCCGGCAGCGTGACGGGCACGGGCACCCTGAATGCCAATGGCGCCGCCGCCAGCGACTCGGTGCTCAACGACGGCAGTGGCGGTGGGGGGGCGGGCGGCTCCGTGCTGGTGTCCTCGGTGGCGGCACTGCCAAGTTCGCTCACGGTCACGGCCAACGGCGGCAAGGGCGGGACAAACACCGGGGGCGGCTCCCCACACGGCCCCGGGGGCGGGGGGGGCGGTGGGGTGGTCGTGCTCTCAAGGAGCGGGCCAGCCATCTCCTTCGCGGCTGGCCAGAACGGCACGACCTCAGGAGGCGGCGCGTTCGGTGCCGTCCCCGGCGACGCCGGAAAGTCCATTGTCCTGCCCACCACCGGTTCGGTGCCCGGGGTCAGCCAGGACGCGGGCTGCTTGCCCCAACTGAGTGTCGGCAAGACCACGGGCACGCCAAACCGGCTGCTGGGCACCGACGCCACGGCCACCTACACCATCACGGTCAGCAATGGCAGCGGTCGGGCAGAGGCCAGTGAGGTGAACCTCTCGGATACCCTCCCGGCGCCCCTGACCTATGCCACCACGGGAACGGTCACCCTGACCGGCGGGGCCACGCGCACGGCCACCACGAACCCGGGGGCCAACGCCGCCGTTCCGGCCTGGGGCACGTTCACGATTCCGGGCGGAGGCAGCGTGGCCCTGACCTTCACGGTCAACCTGAACGGCGCAGCGGTCGGAACGTACCAGAACCCGGCCACGGTGTCGTATCTGAATCCCATCCGCACCACGGCGACGGACACGACCACAGCAACCTACGACCCTGCCTCCAGCACCGGCGAGGACGTCCGGGTGCTACCCGTGCTCAGCGGCAGCGTGTTCGGCGACCCCAATGCCAACGGAGTCATCGACGGCGGCGAGAGTGGTCTGGCGGGAGTGACGGTGCAGCTGTACAACGCGGCCGGGACAAGCCTGCTGAGCACCGCCACCACGGACTCCTCGGGGTTCTACCGCTTCGGGGTCAGTCCGAATGCCACCTACACGGTCAGGGTTCCCACCAGCCCCAGCGGGCAGGGGCCCACCACGCCGAGTCCGGCGAGCCGGAGCGTACCCGTGACGACGGCCTCGGTTCCTGGACAGAACTTCGGATTCATGGCGCTGCCCACCTGCTCTGCAGTGCTGGCGACGTCCAGCTCGAACACGGGCCTGTACGTGCTGAACACGGGCAGCGGGGCGCCCCTGGGCAGCGCCCTTCGCACCCTGCAGAGCCCGACCGAGGCGATGGCGGTGCTGGGCTCGGGCGGCAACGCGGCGCGCGTGTACTACCTCGGCACTCCGGGCGCCTCCACGGTGCCGCTGCGCTTCAACGACCTGAGCACCGGGACGGACGCTCTGGCGGCCACCATCACCCTGCCCACCACGGCCGGCGCGGTCGGTGCCCGGATGGCAATCAGCGGCGCCGGCCTGGGCTACCTGATGTTCAGCGACGGCACCCTGATGAGCTTCACGACCAGCACGCCGTCGTCCACCGTGACCTCGCTGGGCACCGTCGCCCTCAGGAATGTGGCGGGCGGTTCGGTCTCCAGCTACACCACCGGGGACATGGCCTTCGACAGCGGCGGCGTCCTGTGGACGGTCATGACGGACAATTCGGCGGGCCCGGCCCGGGGCCAGAGCCTGCTGTTCTCGCTGGCGGTGGGCAGCACCCCGCCCAGCGCCACGCCCGTCGACAACGTCACCGTGGGGGGCGCCGACGTGACCCAGACGCTGACCGGGCTGGCCTTCGACGGCGCTGGCGCACTCACGGCCACTTCCGTGAACGACGTGTTCACGCTGAGCGCGGCCAGCGTCGACTCGGTCAGGGCCAACACCTCGGCCAGCTCCGTGCCGATCTCCGATCTGGGCTCCTGCTCGTATCCGGCCCTGACGCCCGCCCTGACGATCAGCAAGGCCGTGAGCGCCGCCGCCGTGCGCCCCGGCGACGGGCTCACCTTCACCCTCAGCCTGAGCAATACCGGCACGGCCGCCGCGACCGGCGTGACCCTCACGGACGCCATCCCGGCCAACACGACGTACGTGGCCGGCAGCACGACGCTCAACGGCGTGGCGGTCGCGGACACGGGGAGTGCCATGCCCTACGCCGCCGGCAGTCTGGCGGGCAGCGCGGGCAGCTTTCCGGGCGTGCTCACGGTGGGCACGGGCAAGACCGGCACCGTCAGCTTCCGGGTCACCGTCAGCGCGGCGTATCCGGACGCCGCTCCGGGCGTGAGCAACACTGCGACCGTGACGTATTCGGGCGGGGCGGCGGGCGGCCTGACCTCGAACCAGACGACGACCGGGGTGGGCACGGATCTGGTGGTCACCAAGACCGGCCCGCAGTACATATCGGCGGGCCGAACCCTGAGCTACACGGTGAAGGTCAGCAACGCCGGCCTGCGCGGAGCGGACGGCGCGGTCGTGCGTGACCCGGCGGTGCCCAACTTCAGCGCCACTGCCGTGAGCTGCGCGGCCAGCGGGGGCGCGGTCTGTCCGGCCGGCCTGAGCGTGGCGGCGGTTCAGGCCGGCGTGACCCTGACCACCTTCCCCAGAGGCGGCGCCCTGACCTTCACGGTGGAGGGCACGGCCGGCAGCGGCACCATCGTGAACAGCGCCAGCGTCAGTGCGCCCGCCAGCCTGCCGGACCTCGATCCGGCCAACAACGCCGCGAGCGCGACCACCGGCGTGATCAACGTGCAGCTCACCAAGGAGGTGCGGAACTGCGGCCCGCTCGCTTCGGCTGCGCCCTGTCCGGCCACGGCGGCCTGGAGCACGGCCGGCAGCGGCAGGCCCGGCGACGTGCTGGAGTACCGCATCAGCTACGCGAACACTGGCAGCGCGAACGCCAAGGCGGTTGTGATCAACGACGACGTGCCGTCCAACACCGACGCCGACCTGAACGGCTACGGCGCGGGCCGGGGCGTGAGCTGGTCGGCCAGCGCCACGCCCCTGACCTCGCAGGACGGCGACGACGCCGGCAGCCTGAGCGCCTCGGCGCTGCGCCTGTCGCTGGGCACCCTCGCGCCGGGCACCAGCGGCAGCGTGTCGTTCCGCGCCCGTATCCGCTGATGCCGGCGCCCTGGGGTGGAGGGGGCCGGTAGAGTCTCCCCTATGCGCGCCCTCGTGTACTCGCAGTTCCAGACCCCACCCGAACTCGTGACCGTGCCCGACCCGGTGCCGCCGCCCGGCGGCGTGGTGGTTCGGGTCGAGGCCACCGGCGTGTGCCGCTCGGACTGGCACGGCTGGATGGGGCACGACCCGGACATCCGGCTGCCCCACGTGCCCGGCCATGAACTGGCGGGCACGGTCGTGGCGGTGGGGGCGGGCATCCGGAGCTGGCAGGCCGGCGACCGGGTCACCGTACCCTTCGTGTCGGGCTGCGGGCGCTGCGAGCAGTGTCAGGCCGGACACCAGCAGGTCTGCGACGACCAGTTCCAGCCCGGCTTCACCCACTGGGGTTCGTTCGCCGAATACGTCGCGCTGCGCAGCGCCGAGCACAACCTGGTGCGGCTGCCCGAGAGCCTGGACTTCGTCACGGCGGCCGGCCTGGGCTGCCGCTTCGCCACGTCGTTCCGGGCGCTGGTGCAGCAGGGCCGGGTGCGCGCCGGCGAGTGGGTGGCGGTACACGGCTGCGGCGGCGTGGGCCTCTCGGCCGTGATGATCGCGCACGCCCTGGGGGCCGGCGTGATCGCGGTGGACATCGACGACGCGGCCCTCGCGCTGGCCCGGGAGCTGGGCGCGGAGCACACCCTGGGCCGCCAGACCCCGGATGTGCCCGCCGCCATCCGGGAGCTGACCGGCGGTGGGGCCCACGTCTCGCTCGACGCCCTGGGCTCGCCCCAGACCTGCGCGCAGTCCATCGAGAGCCTGCGCACCCGGGGCCGGCACGTGCAGGTGGGCCTGCTGCTGGCCGACGAGCGCCAGCCCGCCCTGCCGATGAACCGGGTGATCGCCCGCGAGCTCGAACTGTACGGCTCCCACGGCATGGCCGCCCACACGTATCCCGAGATGCTGGGCCTGATCGAGCGCGGCGTCCTGCGTCCCGAACGCCTGATCGGACGCCGCATCTCGCTGAAGGAAGGCATTCAGGCCCTGAGCGGCATGGGCGCCTTCGGGCAGCAGGGGGTCACGGTGATCGACCGGCTGGGAGCGGTGTGAATCCGGCAGCCGATGGGGACGTGGAGAACCGGGAGTGGGACGGCGGGAGTGTGCCCGAACGTCGGCCGTCCTGCCACCGCGATCAGCCCCGATCCTGCGGAGGATGACGCTTCTGCACACCACTTCCAGGACGGAGGTTCCGGGGATCTCGCCTGCTGCTCACGGCTCAGGCGTGGACACCAGCCAACGGGCATGTGGGGCCAGCGCCCGCAGGCGCTCCGGCACGAGGTGCACCGGCAGGTCGGCGGCCAGTACCAGCCGGTGGGCGACCTGACCCAGCACGCCGCTGCCCAGATCGTTCCGGCCGTGGGTGCCCAGAATGAGCAGGTCGGCCCGTTCGCTGTGGGCCACGTCCAGAATGGTCAGGGCGACGTCCGAGGCGACCGACGGCACCACCCGGAGCTGGGGAGGGTGGCGGGCCTCGTTGCCCAGCAGCGCCAGCTGGCCGCCCGCCTGTTCGGCCGTGACCCGGCCGTCGAGCACGTGCAGCAGGATCAGCGAGCCGCCGACCATGCGCGTCATGGCGCAGGCGTGCCGGGCGGCCTGCAGGCTGCAGGCACTGAAGTCAACGGGGACGAGCAGGCGCCGGAACACGGTGACATCCAGTATCGCAAAGGTGGACAGGACAGACCGCATGAACTCCACCCAAGTGCCCGGCCATCCCGTGCCGGCGGGCTCTCCAGGGCGGTGGGCGGATGGGCCGTGCGGGGAGTCGGGTCGCCCCTGAACGGGAGCACAAGGCGGTCACGGTGAACCCCAGGAGCAGGAGGAGGTGGCGCCTGCCGATCCACCGTCCTGCGCGACGTTCGAAGGGAGGGACATGCGCCAGGGTGACGAGGCGGCGTTACCGGGCCATTACAAAGGTGGCCGCCACGCTTTCCCTTCCCGGCACAGCCGGTCTGCTACCATTTCCCTGTTCCAGAACCCGACGCCGCCTCCAGAACCAGCGCTCCGGTCTGGAATGGAGGGTCATGGCCACACCGACGAGTCAGCCGGCATTGACGATCCAGACCTTTGGAGGAGCCGCCATCACCCTTGATGGTCAGGAGATCGCGTGGCCCTCGGCGAGCGCGCGCGACCTGCTCTCGTTTCCACGCCTGATGTGAAATGAGAAGAACCGGCGACGGACACGGGATGGGACATGAGCGTCCAGTACGAGGGCGAGCTTCACCCGCCACCCACCTCTGCTTCGCAGCTTTTCAAGTCCCCAACCCTCTGGGCGAGCTGTCCCAGTCCCCCACACCCAGGGAGGGAGAACAGGCCGTGATCCAGACGACTGGGTTCACATGGCACATACAGCGTTATCCGGGGGGCCGCAGCAAGGACTGGCATGGGGCTCCTCCGTGGCCACACCTTCGGGGCCAAGGATCACCGGAGCGTTACGGAGCAGTGGTAATGGCCTGGTAATGGAGCGCGCTCAGCCTGAGACCCAGGAGGACACCATGTTCGAACGCATCCTGGTCACGACCGACGGCAGTCCGTTCGCCAATCTCGCCCTGCCTGTCGCGGCCGATCTGGCCCGCAGGTACGGCGCCACCCTGACCGTGCTTCACGTCGTCCCCGGCCCGGTCGCCCTGACCGAGGGGGCCGCCTACGCCTTCGACTACGACACCGAGCGCCGGCGGCAGCTCGCGCTGGGTCAGCAGATTCTGGAAGAGGCGAAAGCCCGGATCGACCTGCCGGGCGTCCAGCTGATCAGCCGTGAAGGCCTGCGTACCGACGAGATCATCGCGCAGGAGGTGGGCAGGGGAGCCTTCCAGCTGGTGGTCATGAGCACCCACGGCCGCAGCGGCCTGGCGCACTTCTTCCTGGGCAGCGTGGCCGAGGGCCTGCTGCGCCGGGTGCAGGTGCCGGTCTTCCTGGTGCGTGCGCCCGAACCAGCCACCGCTCACGGGGACACGGTTCATGGGGACTCCGGCCATGCAGACACCGCCCCCCAGGAGGCCCGCACATGACCAGCCTGAGTTCCGGAGTGCCTACCCGCCAGCCCCCCCATCTGGGCGAACCGGGCCTGGCCCAGCGGCTCTTCGCCGACCCACGGCTGGCCCCGCTGTGGCTGCTCCTGCGCGTGTATGTCGGCTGGATGTGGCTGGAGGCCGCCTGGGGCAAGCTGACCAACCCCGCCGGGGTCTGGGTGGGCGCGAAGGCGGGAGCGGCCGTGAGCGGCTTTCTGACCGGCGCCCTGAACAAGACGGCCGGCGAGCATCCGGACGTCCAGGGCTGGTATGCCTGGTTCATCGAGCACGTCGCGCTGCCGAACGCAGCCCTGTTTTCCTACCTGGTGGCCTACGGCGAACTGATCGTCGGGGTGTCGCTGATCCTCGGGCTGTTCACGGGCGTGGCCGCCTTCCTGGGCGGGTTCCTGAACGCCAATTTCCTGCTGGCCGGCACGGTGTCCAGCAACCCGCTGCTGTTCATCCTGGCGACCTGGATCGTGCTGGGCTGGCGCGTCGCCGGCTGGTGGGGCCTGGATCGCTGGATTCTGCCGCGGCTGGGCGTTCGCACCGAGACGCCTGAAGGAGCGGTCAGGCCACGGTAGGAGCGAACTCTGGGAAACCTTCCGGAGCAGCCGGGCGAGCCGCCCCCACAGGTTCCGCGTGGGGGCGGCCGCTCGTGGTTCATCTGCGTCCTGACGGTGGACATTTCTCTGCGTCTGCCCAGCTTCATCAGTTCAGTGGGGGCGCCGGATCTCCGCTCACCACGAGGCACGACACCGCGCGGTGGGTCTCCCCACTCGATTTCCCTACACGACCCTGAACGGTGATCTCTGCTTGTCTGATCTCTGCCTGAACAGTGGTGCCTGGTGCGGGGGGCGACCCACGTCGGGTTCTACGGGCCCACTGGGGCCGCCCGGGCCCATGGCTCCCTTCCCGGCTTGTGTGGGAGCGGCTTCCCTGCGTGGCCCAGCCTGCAGCGGCCCGGGGCTCGGAAGCGGGTGCCCTCAGTGTGCACCCCTGCCGGCGGGAAGGGAAGGTGCCGAATCTTCACTCCCTCTCTTCACGGCGTCATGGCGGGTTCATTCGGCTCCAATGCCGGCCGATCTGTCCACGGAACCCAGTTCCGTCTCGCCATCCCGGTGTGTAACTCCGACCCGCCTTCGAGTCGGCCGAGGTTCGTTTCAGGCGCGGATTAGCGGCAGCCGCACCTGCACGTGGCCCACCTCGCGCCCGGCCCAGTTGTGCTGGGTGGCCGGAGCCAGGGCACGCAGCTCTGCGGTCAGGGGGAGCCCCAGGGCTTCCAGAATCGCCAGCGCCACGTGCGGCCGGGCCCGCTCGCCGCCGTCGAGCACCTTGAAGGCCACGCCCAGCGGGCCGTGGGGCGTGTCGCGCAGCGCCAGGCCGTAGAAGGCTTCCGCGCCCATCTTGGTGGCCAGACCGGGAACGAGCGGCATCAGGGTCGTGTCGAGCCGGCCGGGGCCGGCGATCAGATCCGGGTGGTGCCGCATCGCCTGGAAGACCCGTTCCAGGCCGGCGGCGTGGGGGCCCGCCGGCGCCGCCAGCCGGGCGAAGAGCCGCGCGGCGCCCACCAGCGGCAGGGCGAAGGCCGGCACGCTGCAGCCGTCGGTGCCCATCTGCACAGCGTCCAGAGGCAGATCAGCCAGCCCGGCGTGCAGCTCCCGGATGCGGCGCTGCAGCGGGTGATCCGGCTGCGTGTACCCCTCCCGCGGCCAGCCGAGGAGCGCGCAGGCCAGCAGCATTCCGGCATGTTTGCCGGAACAGTTGTGGTGCAGCGGCGTTGGAGCCTCCCCGCGCCGGATCAGGTCGGCCGCCGCGCCGGGGTCGAAGGGCGGGTGGCTGCCGCACCGCAGATCCCCCTCCGCGCTTCCGGAGCGTTCCAGCAGGCGGCGCACCACCGCCAGATGGCCGGGGGTGCCCGCGTGGCTGGCGCAGGCGATGGCGAGTTCGTCCTGCGGGAGTTCGGGCGCCGCCAGGGCCAGCGGCAGGGCCTGCACCGGCTTGGAACTGCTGCGCGGAAAGGAGAGCAGGTCGGGGTCACCGCAGCCGGCCCACAGGTCTCCTCGCGCGTCCACCACGGCCAGGTGAACCTCGTGGCGGCTCTCGGCCAGCCCCGCACGCGTGTAGGTCACCTGGCCGGGCTCGGGAAGGGTCATGGGCCAGAGGCTAGCGCGCGGACGGGGGCCGCGCCCGGAATCCCGGTCAGCGGGCCGGGCTCAGGACGACCTGATCGCGTCCCCGGGGCTGCAGTACGATCCCGACGTGTGGACGAGGTGGGCCACCTTGAGTTCTGCCCCTTCGTCTCCCAGGGGCACCGGACGGAACTCGGGCGAGACCTGCCAGCCGAACTGCGGAGCCCCAGGAAAGGCCCGTGCATGGTGCCGGAGCCCCATGGGCACCAGCCGCAGGCGCCGGTCGATCCACTCCCGATCCCAGGGGCAGTCGGCCAGGATCTCCTCGGCCGCGCGGAACTCGTAGTACACGGTGCGCCGGCGCGCGTGGCCGAGGGTGGACTCGCTGCCGTGCAGCACCATGACGTCGTGCAGCAGCACGTCGCCCGGCTCCATCTCCAGTTGCAGCACGCCGGGCGCGTCCCAGCCGTAGGTGTCGCGGATTTCGCAGACGTCGAGGACTCGGCGCTGGGTGCCGGGCACCACCCGCAGGGCGCCGCCGCCGATCACCGAGCGGTCGAGGTACAGGTCGAAGTTGAAGATCCGGTAGGCCCGGGGGTGCACCGCGTCCTGATGCCAGGGAATCTGTTCGCCGTCGCCGGTCTGCTTGAATACCATGCTCTCGTAGGTCGGCACGAAGTTCCGGCCACACAGGCTCTCCGCCACGCCCAGCACCTGGGGGCTGCCCAGCAGTTCCAGGGATGCCGGCTGCCCCCTGTCGTGCAGGTAGTTCACGCGGAAGAGCACCTCGCCGTGGGCGCGGCGGGCGAAGTTGTAGTCGTCGCCGGGCGGCTGGCGCTGGCCGTCGTCGATCCAGGCGTCCCCCGCCGCCTGCAGGCGGGCGAGCAGCTCGCCGGTCACCCACTGCCGGAGCAGCAGGTACCCGTGCTCGTCGAAGAACTGCACCTGCGCGGCGCTCAGGTGAAAGGGGGCTCGGCGGGCGGGGGGGCGGGCGGATGGTCGACCACTCTCAGCTTTGCCGCTTCTGCACTCATGGCGCTCCTCCTCGGGCCCAGTCTCCTGTTCAGTCGCTGCCGTGGTCACACTCTGCCGGGCTCCCTGCCAGGGTAAACCCGAGGGGCCACGACCTCCACTGCTTCCCCTTCGCAGACCCCCGCATCCTCCGCGCGGTCGGGGGCCGTGGACGGTTCGCGCAGGGGTTCCCACCGGTACGGTTCAGCAGCCCAGTCCCCCAGGACGGCCGGTACCCACGCGGAGCCCCGGCCCGTTCCAGGCGTGTGGGCCGACTTCACGGCGCTGGTCTCCCGGGACAGGATCGCCCGCCCAGGGTCACGGGCCTCAGGCGGGCAGCCCGTCGCCGCCGGCCAGCAGGCTCTGGAGGAGGCGCTGCGTGGCGGGCAGCGGGGCCACATCGAGGTGCGCGCGCAGGGTGCGCTCCAGGGCGCAGTAGACCTGCACGGCGCGGTGGCGGTTGCCGCTCAGGGCGTACAGGCGCATCAGGCGGCCGTGGGCGTCTTCCGAGCAGGGATCGAGCCTCAGCCAGCGCGTGACGTGCCGCACGGCGGCCTCCAGCTGCCCCTGGCGCTCGTACCAGTCGCTCAGCGACCGCAGCTGCCAGAAGCGCCGGGTGTCCAGCCGCTCGCGCCACTCCAGCACACACAGCTCCAGATCCGGGCAGTCGTCGTAGCGCTGTCCGTGCAGGAGTTCGCCGTCCGGCACGACCTGCAGAGGAGGCCCGTCCAGCACGATGTCGGTGGGCACCAGCGGGCTGAGGCTCAGCACCTCGCGGCCCAGCACGACCTCGTGGCCGGCCAGATCGCGCAGCTTGCGCCGCAGCTGCACCAGGTTGTTGCGAGCGGTGTCCTCGGGCGTCTCGGGCCATAGCAGCGCCATGGTGCCCACACGGGTCGCGGAGCCGTCGAAGGCCAGCATCGCCAGCAGCGCCGCCGCCTTGCGGGCCAGGGGGATCACGGCGCCCTGCTGGTGCCAGGTGGGCGCGCCGATCAGCTGCGCGGCGCAGCGGGGCGGCTGGGTCAGCTCGTCGAGGTCGAAGGTCGGGGCGGACGGGGTGGGGGTCGGCCAGGCGCTCATGGGGCTCCTTGACGGATCGGACAGGGCGGGTCGGCGGCAGGTCGGCGGCGTGGAACCGGTTCAGGGTTCCAGGCTGGGGTGCTGGTCGTAGCGGGCAGTCAGGCGCTCGATCACGCCGGGGTGCTCGGGGGGCCACGTGGGCGAGCGGGCGATCAGCTCGGCCAGCTCCCCCAGGTAGCCCTCCTGGCCCGCCGGCGTCACCAGCACCAGGAAGCGCGCGGGCTGATCGGTGTCGTTGGACAGGCGGTGGACGGTGCCGGGCGGCACGCGCATGAAGGTGCCGGGGCCGGCGGGCCGCCGCGCGTGATCGACGCTCAGGCTCAGCTCGCCTTCGAGCACGTAGAGCGCCTCGGTGGTCTCGGCGTGCCAGTGCGCGGGGGTGCCGGGAAACCGCGGCGCGACCCGGTACTCCAGCAGGGCCCACTGGCCGCCCGTGTCCTCGCCGCCGGTCAGCACCGTGACGACTGCTCCGGGCAGGTGGTGGGTGCGTGGGACGGGCTGCAGCGTTTCGGTCATGGGGCCTCCTCCTGCCTCCACGGTAGGACGCGCCACGGGGTGGGCGCGTCCCGTGAATGCAGGGGGGTGGGGGCCGGACGAGGGGGGTGCCCAGGGGGAGGGCTGCAGGGGGGAGCCGAATTGGACGGGAGATGGACAGGCTGCTCGCCCGTTCCGGGGTGCTCTCGTGGCCACTCAGCCTGGAGTGGGGAGAGGGATGACGGTGCCCCTGGATGACGGTGGCCCGGGGCCAACAGCAGGGCGCCAGAGGGGTTGCCCGCTCTGGCGCCATGTGGAGGTGATCGATCTCAGGGGGTCACGGTTCCGGCCCTCAAGTCGGCTGATCCGTGTTCCGGTCGTCTTCCCCGACTACTGCCCCTGGCCCATCGAGTAGCCGGGAACGCCGTCGAAGGTGTACAGGTGCTCGGTCTTGATGAAGTCCAGTCCCGTCAGGTTGAGGCGCTGCAGCAGTTCGATCACCTGCAGGTGGTCGACCGGCCCGTTCCCGAGGAAGCGGCAGCGCCAGTGGTCGGCCTTGCGGGTCTCCGGGAAGCCGCCGGGCCAGACCATCACACCGCGGTTGGTGATCATCCGCAGGGTCAGGTCGCTGTGCTGCACGCCCTGCAGGATCGCCGCCAGCCGCGCCGGATCGCGCCCCTCCTCGCTCCATTCGAAGAAGATGTCGGCGCCGACCAGCACCTTGAGCTGCGGCGCGGGGGTGGGCAGCTCGGGAACCGGGGCCAGCGCGGCGCGGGGCGGCGAAGCCAGGGCCACCGGCAGCACCTCGGGCCGCTGGCCGAGCCGCTCGATCACGGCGTCGGCGAAGGCCTGCGTGCCGACCAGCTCGCGGGTGTGCTCGCCCCGGATGTCCGCCGTGTGTACGCCGTCCTCCAGCGTGCGCCGCCAGGCGTTGTCGATGCGCGTGGCGACCGCGCCCTGTCCCAGGTGCTGGAGCATGAGCACCGCCGCCTGCAACAGGCCGCTGGGGTTGGCGACGTCCTGGCCCGCCAGATCCGGGGCGCTGCCGTGGATCGCCTCGAACATCGCGACCCCCTCGCCGATGTTGGCGCTGCCGGCCAGGCCCACCGAGCCTGCGACCTCGGCGGCCACGTCCGAGAGGATGTCGCCGTAGAGGTTGAGCGTGACGATCACGTCGTAGCGCTCAGGGTGCACGGCGACCCGCGCGGTGCCGATGTCGATGATCTGGTGCTCGCGCTCCAGCTCGGGGTACTGCGCGCCGATCTCGTCGAAGACCTGATGGAACAGCCCATCGGTCATCTTCATGATGTTGTCCTTGCTCAGGGCCGTGACCTTGTGCCGGCCGTGCAGCCGCGCGTACTCGAAGGCGTAGCGCACGATGCGCTCGCAGCCCTCGCGGGTGATCAGCTTCAGGCACTGCACGACCTCGCGGGTCTGCCGGTGCTCGATACCGGCGTACAGATCCTCCTCGTTCTCGCGGATGATCACCAGATCGAGCGCCGGGTGCAGGGTGGGCACGTAGGGGGCGTAAGCGCGGCAGGGCCGGACGTTGGCGTACAGCCCCAGGGTCTTGCGGAGGGTGACGTTCAGGCTCTTGTAGCCGCCGCCCTGGGGCGTGGTGATGGGCGCCTTGAGCAGCACCCCGGTGCGCCGCAGGCTCTCCCAGCTGCGGGCCTCGATGCCCGAGGAGACGCCCTGCCGGTAGACCGACTCGCCGATCTCGATCACCTCGGGCGCCAGCGCGGCGCCGGCGGCCTTCAGGATCCGCAGGGTCGCCTCCATCAGGCTGGGGCCGATGCCGTCGCCGTACGCCACGGTGATCGGCACCGTCATGATCTGCGAGGACGTGCCGGTGAGCGCGTCGGGAAGGAGGGGCCGGGACACGGCTACGGGGTGGGTGGCGGTCATGGGTGCCTCCTGAGGCGGGGAGAGGGAGCGCCAACCTCGCTATGCTGAGGCTGACTGGTTTGACACGATACAGAATACACGAAAACAGTGTCGCGTATTCAGCTTCCGAGGTCAAGCCCCCAGGAGGCAGCATGGCCCAGGCACCTTCCCCCACCCCACCCGGCGAAAGCGCGAGCTGGACATTCCTGACCAACCACGCCCACGTGCTCGTCTGTCTGGTGCAGCGCCCGGACGACACCCTGCGCGAGGTCGCCCGGCGGGTCGGCATCACCGAACGCGCCGTGCAGCGCATCATCCGGGAACTCGAGGACGCCGGCATCCTGCAGCGCGCCCGCACGGGCCGCCGCAACCACTACACGGTCGACGGCGCGCACCCCCTGCGCCATCCCCTGGAGGCCCACCGCAGCGTCGAGGAACTCCTGACCCTGCTGACGACCGGAGATCGCTAGCCCAGTGGGTTGAAGGGGGGCTGGAATTCTGGAGGCGGAGCGGACGGCCGAAGCCAGGTTCCCGCGCCGCACCATGAAGCGGCCTTGACCCAACCGGCACGGAGCCGAGCGCCTCCGAGGTCACCCTGGGGCATGTCGACCGATCCTTCAGCCGTGCCCGCGCCCATGACCGAAACGAGTGAGACCCTCACCTCCGACAATCCGGTGTATCAGCCGCCAGCGGACGCCGAGAGCAGCGACGAACTCGACGCCAGCCTCGACGGCACCAGCGCCGCCCACTACGGCGCCAACGACCCGGCGCTGTACGAGGACATGGCCCCGGACAAGGACTGATACGCGTTGCGCTCCATTCTGGAACCTCCGGGAGAGCGCCGAAGGTTCCTCCACATCGCGCCACGCGTCCTGGTTGCTTCTCCCTTCGGTCGGGCCCAATCGCTCAAACTTGAGCGACTGGGCCGCAATGGGTATGAAGCCAGCACAGCGTCCATCCACAGTCAGGAGGCGGCCCGAGTTGGCCGCCTCTTTCCATTCACCCCGCTACCATCAACCCTCCTGGGCTGGCGTCCGCAGCAGACCGAAGCTCTGGAGGGCGCGGCGTGCGATGAGCTCTCCGGCGTCCTCCTGAACGAAGTGGCCGCCTTCAGGAATCTCCAGGGGGGGCGGGCAGCCCCGGATGAGGGAGTGCAGATACGCCATCGCCGCCGGCCCCAGCACCCCATCCCGCATGCCCACGGCCATGAAGCTCTGGCCGGCCCACTCGGTCTGCCACCAGACCCGTGCCCGGCGCGACAGCTCGGCGCCGGGCGCGTCCGGGCGATCCGGCACCAGCTGGGGAAAGGCCCGCACGCCCGCCTTGAAGCGCACGTCGGGGAACGGCGCGGCGTAGGCGGCCGCGACCTCGGAGCTGAGGCCCGGCGACGACTGCGCGAACAGGGCCGCCACGTCCAGATCCCGGTGGGCGGCGGCGTGGGCACGCCACGCCAGGAACCCCGGCCCCAGCGGCAGGTCGCCGGTCGCCAGGGCGGTGTTCATGGCGATCAGGCGGGTATAGCGTTCGGGCGCCTCCAGCGGCAGGGTCAGGCCGAGCAGGCCGCCCCAGTCCTGCACCACCAGGGTGATGTCGCGCAGCTCCAGCCGCCGAACCAGTGCCAGCAGCGTGCGGCGGTGGAAGTCGAAGCTGTAGGCCGAGTCCTCGGCCGGCTTGTCCGAGCGTCCGAAGCCGAACAGGTCGGGCGCGATCACCCGCATCCCGGCCTCCACGAACACGGGAATCATGGTGCGGTACAGGTAGCTCCACGACGGCTCGCCGTGCAGACACAGCGCCACGGGCGCGCCGGGGGGGCCCCCCTCGTCGAGGTAATGCAGCCGCAGGCCCTCCAGACCCGGCAGGTCGCCAAGGTAGTGCGGGGCAAACGGGTAGCTAGGCAGGTGCTGGAAGCGCTCGTCGGGGGTACGCAGGATGGTCATGGGACTCCTTCGCTGGCGGGTACGGGCAGGTGGGCGGGCGACCACCGCCCTGCAGGAAACCTCTTCAGGGGACAGGCACGCCCCGCTGGCCTGGGGGCGCGGCCCGGTCGTCCGGCGAGGCGTGGGCCGGCTCGGCCGCCGCGTCCCTCAGCTTACCCAGGCGTGCCCGCACCTCGGCGTGGCGTTCGCGGGTGATCGGATAGCGCCAGGCACATAGCAGGGCCAGGGCGAAACAGCCGGCCGAGACCGGCCCCATCATCAGCGCCAGGCCGCGCACGGTTCCTTCGCTCTGCACGGCGCTGCCCTGCACGTAGCCCAGCACCGAGGTCAGCGCGGCGTTCGAGAAGACGCCCAGCGACCCGGCCGCCTTGAGCACCAGCAGCACCAGCGCGTAGAACAGCCCCGGACGACGCAGGCCGCTGCCGACCTCGTCGAACTCGATCACGTCCGGCAGCATCGCCCAGGGAAAGAGGGTGACCGCCGAGAGGCCCGCGCCGTTGAGCACCAGCGTCAGCAGCAGCGCGGGCGAGACGCCGCCGCCGGGCACCACGCTCACGTAGGCGAGCAGCGCCGCGATGATGAAGCTCAGGCCCACCAGCACGCAGACCCGCTTGCCCGTGCGCGCCGAGACGCGTACCCACACCGGAAAGGCCAGGATGGCCGAGACGAACAGCAGCCCCAGCAGCGGCCCCTGCGCCGCGCCGGGCAGCCGCAGCACCGATTCCATGAAGAAGGGCAGCAGCGAATTGGTGATCATGAACCCCAGCGCAGTCATCAGGAACACGCCCAGCAGCGTGCGGAAGCCGGCGGTCAGGAACACGTCGCGCACGGCCTGCACGGAGAGCCGGTGCTGATCCGCCGGGTTCCGGGCAGAGCTGTGGGCTGCCGGGGCGGCGAAGTCCTCACGCACCGCGAAACCGGTGAGCAGGAAGGTGACGAGCATCAGTGCGCCAAAGCCCCCGGCCACCACCAGCCAGCTGCCCGCCGGGGTCGCCGCCAGATCCTCCGCGCCGCTCAGGCCCAGCACCAGGGCGGGCGGGGCGGCCACGGCCACCAGCGTACCCAGCATCGAGAAGGCCACCCGCACGCTGGTCAGGGCGGTGCGCTCGTCGTAGTCGCGGGTCAGCTCGGCGTTCAGGGCCGAGTACGGCACGGTGACCAGCGCATACAGCGCCGAGGCCGCCATGAAGCCCAGGCAGGCCAGCGCGAAGCCCGCCCCGGGCACCAGCGGCAGCGCCCACAGCAGCGCGAACAGCAGACTGGCCGGCAGCGCCGCCCAGCGCACGAAGGCCAGCCGCCCGACCCGTGGCCGCAGCCGATCCGACCACGCGCCGATCAGCGGATCGATCAGGGCATCGAACAGCCGCCCCGCCAGGAAGGCCAGCCCGGCCTGCAGCGGCGGCAGCTGCGCCACGTTGATCAGGTAATACAGCAGCCAGGTATTGACCGCGACGTTGCAGAGGCTGGCCCCGAAGTCGCCGACACCGTACAGGGCCCGTTCGTGGGGACGGAGTGAGGGGGTCATCCGGGCAGCCTCCTGGCGGGCACGTCCCCGATCGCGATCGGGGCCCGAATCGGAACACAGGGAGCGCTCGCCGCGCCCCGGGCGGCGGGACGGTGGCGGGCAACGGAGCGTTGGACAGCGCAGCGGCGGGCAGGACAGGCCGAACGGAGTGTGCCTCCGCAGCGTAGGAGTAGGCTGCTTCAAATGGACACCTCCGTTTTAAGTGGTGGGTTCAGGGGGGCGGCGCGTGCAGGGGGGCGGCGTGCCCGGGGATGAGGTGTGGCGGGTGACCGATCCGGCCGTGGTGCCCCGGCTGGTGGACGGCTGGGAACTGCGCTACCTGGCCCCCTTCATGGGCCGCGAGGTGACCCTCAGCGAGGCCGCCCGCGAGCTGGGCGTAAGCCTCCCGCGGCTGCACTACCAGGCGCGCAAGCTGTGCGCCGAGGGCCTGGTGCGGGTCCTGCGGGTCGAGCGGCGCCGCCGCCACGCCGTCAAGATCTACCGCGCCGTCGCCGACGTCTTCTTCGTTCCCTTCGCGCTGATTTCCAGCGAATCGGTGGCCGTGGCGATGGCGCGGGCCGACCTGCCCTGGCGCCCGCTCTTCCTGCGGAGCCTGGAGCAGGTCTGGCGCGAGCATCCCGGCGAGTGGGGCATGCAGCTGGAGCGCACCGATCTGGGCGCCGTGCGCGCGACCATCGTGCCGGCGCCGGGCCAGCAGGGTCGCCTGACCTCGCCGGAGATGCCCGCGGTGGCCCTGGGCGGCTGGGTCACGGATCTGATGCTGGATTTCGAGGATGCCAAGGCGCTGCAGCGCGACCTCGCGGCGCTGCTGGCCCGCTACGAGGGCCGGCGCGGCTCGGGGCGTTACCTGATGCAGCTGCGGCTCGCGCCCCTGCTGGCCGACCCCGGCGAGGTGCCCAACGTGACGCTGCGGTAGCGGCCTGCTTCCGGGTGGCCCGAGGGATGATGCCTGTCTCATCGCAGTTACAGGAGAAGTGATGCCCACACAGGGGCGTCAATAGGGCCGACGGCGCACGGCAGCGCCCTGAAGCTGCCGGGAGAGGAGTGGCAGCGTGCCCACGCCCATCTCTGCTGGATGCAGGTTTGGATCCGCCAGACGTGGGGCAGGGACGCTTCAGGTGACTCTGGCCGACCAGTCCTGACGGCGGACGGCGCGGCCCGGAAAGGTGACCGGTACCCAGCCATCTGGGCGCCCCCGATCAGGTGAGGCAGTGTTTCTCCCGTTGCCACGAGGGCCAGCAGCGCCCTGGCCGGCGCCCGGACGCAGGGCCGCGTGACCCCCGCCTCGTTTGAACCCGCGCCCACACGGCGTCTTCCGGTACGAGCTGACAGAGACCGGCGGAGCGTTCCATGGTCGGTGACCGGCCTCCCCGTCCATCCAGCGCCGGAGCCCCGGTCAGGTCTCCGGAGCATGACAGGGACAGCGGTTTCCCCCTTTCACTTGCCGACCTCAGCATCATCTGATGTCGAAATGTCAAGCGTAAAATTCACGAAATGTAAGGAATAAGAAATCATTAACTCTTAATCTGAATCACATCGATGCGGAGCTGCGCCTGCCCGAACCCGTTCTCTCGCCGTATCGCCAGCCCACCCGACCACCCGCCGTCACCGGTCGGATCGACCACTGTCACCCGTAAAGACAAAGGAGTTCCGTGAAACACCCCCGTACCCTCAATTTCCTCTCGCTGCTGGCCCTGCTGGCTGTCGGCCAGGCCTCGGCCACCGGCACTCCGGCCGGCACCCAGATCACCAACCAGGCGACCGTCACCTACAGGGACAGCGATACGGGCACCCGTCAGGGCACGAACTCCAACGAGGTCAGCACGCTGGTCAAGCAGGTCGCCGGTCTGACCATCACGCTCGACGGCTCGGTGGCCCAGCCCGGGCAGCAGCAGCAGGCGGTTCCCGGCGGCGAGGTCGTGTACCCCTACACCCTGACCAACACCGGCAACGGTACCGACAGCTTCAAGCTCAATGTGCTGACGGACACGAGCCTGGCGGGCGGCGTGAGTCCGGCGGCGGCCCCGGTGGTCTATGCCGACACCAACGGCGACGGCATCCTGCAGCCCGGCGAGCGCGTCTCCCTGCCGGTCAGCGGCTCCGACGTGCTGATCACGAACGTGGCGGCGGACTCCCAGCAGCGCTTCTTCGTGGTCTATCAGGTGCCGATCACCGCCCTGAGCACCCAGACCATCTCCACCGAGCCGCGCGGCACGAGCGTGTTCGACGCCAGCAAGCAGGACGGCTACGGCGGGGCGACCACCGAGAACTACGCCCGCACCAACGTGGTGCAGGACGCCGTGATTACCAGCACCAAGCAGGTGCTGAGCGTGACCAGGGACGGTCTGGGCAACCTGACGGCCCGCTACCGCATCTCCGTGACCAACTCGGGCGTCCGCGACGCCACGGGCGTGGTCGTCACCGACGATGTGATCGGCGGCCTGAGCGATCTGCCCGCCGGCTCCGTGATCGACGCCAATCCAGCCACCTACGGCAGCACCCCCGCCGGCGCCGCCGTCTCCATCCCGGCCCCCGACACCATCCAGGCCAGCCTGGGCACCCTGGTGGCCGGCCAGACCGCCCAGTTCGACTTCCAGGTGCTGATTCCCTCGAGCGCCGCCCCGACGACCGCCGCCAACCCCTACACCAACGTGGCTGACATCCAGTTCGCCGAGAACCGCAACGCCGACCTCAACGGCGACACCGTGCCGGATCCGGTGCACTCCAACGCCGCCGACATCTCCAAGGCTCCGGTGGCCCTGCTGGGCCTGGGCCCCAGCGGCGACCCGAACGGCGCCGCCGACGCGACCATCGAGACCAGCTACACCAGCCCCGAAGGGGTCTCCATCACCCCCGGCACCAGCACCAACGACGACACCCAGCTGGCCGCCAGCGTGCCCTCGGGCAGCTCGGTGACCTTTACCCAGACGCTGATCAACAACGGCGACGCGACCGACACCTTCAATATGGCGGCCGTCCTGGCGGGACTGCCCGCCGGCTCCGTGGTGCAGCTGCTGCGCGCCGACGGCACCCCCCTGGCCGACTCCAACGGCGACGGCATCGTCGACAGCGGCCCGCTGGCCTCCGGTCAGCGCTCGACCATCTTGGTCAAGGTGCTGTTCCCGGCCCGTGACGCCGGCGGCCTGCCCGTCAGCGACCCTGACGGCGGCTCCGTGGTCATCACGGCCACCAGCGTGCTGGAGAACACGGTCAGCAACGCCACCACGGATCTGATCGGCGCGGTGACAGCCCCCAGCGTGGCCTTCGGTGACCGCGACCCCGGCGCGAACGGCGGCAACCCGGCCCTGACCCCGGTGGTCAACGCGGTGCCCGGCGCCGTCGTGACCTTCCCCATGGAGGCCGGCAACAACGGCGGCCAGCCCGACACCTACAACCTGAGCGGCTCCGTCACCTTCCCGACCACCGCCGGCCCGGTCACCGTGCCCGTGACCTACTACCTCGACAGCGACGGCGACGGCGTGCTGAGCCCGGCCGAACTGGCCGCCGGCCCGGTGACCACCACTGGCACCCTGCAGCCCGGCACGGAACTCAAGCTGATCGCCTCGGTGACCGTGCCTGCGGGCGCCACTGCCGGCCCGGTCAGCGTCAACCAGACCGCCACCAGCCCGGTGACCGGCACCACCGCCGCCGACACCAACGACGTCATCACCGTGAAGAGCATCTACGACCTCTCGCTCAGCACGGACCGCAGCGGCACCACCACCAGCCCCGGCACGGCGCTCTACCAGCACACCCTCGCCAACGTGGGCAACGCCCCGCTCCTCCCCGGCGACCTGGCCTTCACGGCCACGCAGGCCGGCGCCACCACCGGCTGGACGAACCTCTACAGCCTCGACGGCGTGAACTTCTTCCCCACCGCCGAGGGCGCCTTCGCCGACGGCGCCAGCCGCAACCTGCTGGGCGGCGACGGCAAGCTCGACCCGAACGAGAGCGTGCCCCTGTACGTCAAGGTGAACGTGCCCTCCGGTGAACCCACCGAAGCGCTCAACCAGTCCACCCTCAGCGTCTCCATCACCAAGACCGACACGCCCGCCGGCCCCAGCGACACCGTGGACGTGCTGGACACCGTGGCGAACCCGGCCCGCGTGACCGACACGACCCGCGTGGTGGGCGGCAAGCTCAACGCCAGCAAGTCCGTGGTCAACTGCGGCGCCGACCTGCTGTGCGCGGCTCCGGTCAGCGGCGCCGACGCCTTCCCCAACGAGTACCTGCGCTACACCCTGAGCGCCCGCAACCTCTCCGCCGACCCGCTGAGCGAGGTGCTGTTCAAGGACACCGTGCCGGCCTACACCTCGCTGTACGCCGTGGGCGGCCCGGCCAACGGCTACTACCGCATCGACGGCGGCGCCTGGATCGCCGTGAGCACCCCGCTGGGAGCGCCGCGGCCCGCCGGCACGCTGCTGGAATTCGCCGCCGACACCGACGGCGTGGCAGGCATCACGCCGAACGACACGGTGCTGGCCCCCGGCGTCTCGCTGGACTTCACCCTGACCGTCAAGGTCAACTGATCCCGGTCTGGGAGGGGCGCGGAAGCGCTCCTCCCGGAACCCTATCGCCCCCCCAGCCCCTGAACCATCCAGCCCCTGAACCCCCAACAACAGACCCACGAACAGCAGACCCCCCTTTTGCGCTTCACCCCTTTGAGCCCGGCCCACCCACAGAGTTCACCCGGCAGCCCCCTGCCCCGGCCCCGCGCCGACGCCGTCGTCCCGACCCCCCCGCCTCCGGAGGCCCGTGTGCTCGTATCCCGCCTGATCCACTCTCTTCCCGCGCTGGCCCTGGTGCTGGGCGTGCTGAACCTGGGCACGGCGCAGGCGACCGGGACTCCGGCCGGCACCGTCATCCAGAACCAGGCGGTCGTCACCGTGGCCCGCGAGGCCTACATCTCCAACCCGGTCGAGACGACCGTGAACGCCATCTGCGGGGTCAGCGTGCGGCCCGACGGCACCTTCACGCGGCCGGCCTTCCGCGTGGGCGCCGGGCCGGGCACCGACACCGTGCTGCCCTACCGGGTGACCAACACGGGCAACGCCGCGTACACCCTGGCGCTCTCGTGGCTGATCGACGGCCGCAGCACCTTCACGCCCGATCCTGCCAGCGTCCGAATCTACCGCGACAGCAACGGCGACGGACTGCAGAGTGCCGGCGACCCGCTGATCTCCAGCCTGAACCTGGACGCCGACGGCGCGGCGGACGTGCTGCTGGTGGCCCGCACGCCGCTCTCGGCGACCGGCAGCGCGTTCATGTCGCTGGTGTCGGCCTGCCCGGGCGGCGGCGCGGTCGACAACGACAACATGGCGCAGCTGCGGGTCGGGCAATTCGCCGAACTGCAGCTGGAAAAGCGGTTCACGCCCGCCACGGTGGCCCCCGGCACGACCAGCACCGTGACCCTGCGGCTGCGGAACACCGGAGCGCTGGACAGCGCCGAGGTGCTCACCGAGGACCTGCTCGCCACCCCCGAACTGCGCGGCCTGGACTTCGTGCCCGGCAGCCTAAAGATCCCCTACGGCAGCGCCGAGTACCTGAGCGCCGGCGGCAGCAGCGCCAGCGAGCCGGCCCTCGTCTCCGGCCTGCGCTGGCGGGTGGCGGGCCTGGGCTCCGGGCAGACGGCCCTGCTGAGCTTCGAGGTGCGCCCCAGCGAACGGGCCGCGCCCGGCCCGCACGTCAACGTGGCGGTCGCCAGCGGCCTGGATCTGGATGTCCCCCTGCGCGCCGAGGCCAGCCTGACCGTGCTGCCCAGCCCCCGCCTGGAACTGGGACCCGCGGGCAACGCCCCGGCCGGCCCCGGCGGCGAGGGCAGCGGCGACGACCTCCAGCGCAGGGACGACGGCGTGGTCGGCCAGCCCAGCTGCTTTCGCCAGACCCTGCACAACGCCGGCAACGTGGCCGATTCGGTCGGCCTGAGCGGCGTCATGGAGGTGGGGCTGGGCAGCGTGGCCCTGCAGACCCTCGACGGACTGCCGCTGCCCCAGCCGCTGCCGCTGGCGGCCGGCGCCTCGCTGGACTTCCTGGCCTGCGTCACGGTCACGGCCGCCGACCCCTCGGGCGGCGCCCGCATCCGCCTGATCACCAGCAGCGCGGCCGGGGCCCTGCCCAACCTAACCCGGGACGAACTGGGCCGGGTGGACGCCCGGCTCCCGGCCCTGAGCAAGACCGTGAGCCCCGAGGGCACCGTGCCGGTGGGCACTGAACTGACCTACACGCTGACCGTGCAAAACCCCTACGCCTTCGCGCTCACCGATCTGGTGCTCGAAGACCGGCTGGACGCCTTCCTGGTCTTCACGTCCGCCAGCGCGGGCGGCCGCTACGACGCCGGCACCCGCAACGTCACCTGGCACTGGCCGAGCCTGCAGCCGGGCGAGACCCTGAGGGTGCTCCTGCACGCCACCGTCGACGACAGCGCGCCCGACGACACCCTGATCTCCAACCGCTTCTCGCTGGCGGCCCGCGAGCTGAACAATCCCGTGCCCAGCCTGCCGGTGACGACCCCGGTCTTCACCAGCGCGATCCTGGTCGCCAAGAGCGTGGCCGAGGCCTCGGTGACGCTGGGCGACCGCCTGAGCTACACCCTGAAGGTGCACAACACCAGCCGGGTCGCCACGGTGCACGACGTGCGCGTGAGCGACACCCCGTCCGTGGGCCTGGCCTACCTGCCCGGCACCGCGAAGCTGGACGGCCGGCCGCTGGGCGACCCGCAGATCGCCGGGCAGACCCTGGCCTGGACACTGCCGGATCTGGCGCCCGGACAGGAGGTGGCCGTGACCTACCAGCTCCTCGTGACCCCGGACGTCAGGGCGCCGCTGGAGAACGTGGTGGTCGTCTCGGTGCGCGGCGCCCGGGGCAGCCAGGTGCTCAGCGCCCGTGCCCACGCCCGGACACGCCTGGAACCGGGAATCTTCGCGCCCACCGCGGAACTGCTGGGTCAGGTCTATGTCGATCAGAACCGCGACGGCCGCTTCCAGGCGGGCCAGGACACCCCGGTCGCGCAGGCGCGGGTGCTGCTGGCCGGGGGCCGCAGCGTGCTCACCGACGCGCAGGGCCGCTACCACTTCTCGCGGCTGCCGCAGGGCGTCTATGCGCTGCGCCTCGATCCGGCCGGCCTCTTCAACCGGCCCCGCCCCGTGCCCCAGGACGGAGGCCAGCCCGGCACCCGCAGCCTGAACCTCAGCGGCCTGACCTCCGTGGACTTCCCGCTGGAGCCCCTGACGGGCGCGGCCAGCAGCCTGCGGGAGACGGAGGTCCGGTACGGCCCCGTGACCCTGGGCAAACGCATCGCTCCGGAAGGCCTGCAGGGCGGACAGCCCGTGTACCGCGTGACCCTGACCCTGAGCAGCCCGGAGGCGCAGCCCGGCCTGCGGCTGCGTGATCCCCTGCCCGAGGGCGCCACGCTGCTGGACGGCCAGCACGACCTGGATCTGGACTTCGCCGGTGGGAGCGCCACCTTCGGCTACCGCTTCACCTATACCGGTGCCCGAGAGAATGCTGTGACAGACCCCACATTAATGTGGGGGGAGCGATGACCCCCCCCCTGTCCCGTAAGGCCCGGCTGGCCCGCTCCGCGGCGCTGACCCTGGCCCTGACCGGAAACCTGGCCCTGGCCCAGACCGTGGCCCCCACAGTGCGGCCGGCCCCCGCCCTGGACAGCGCCGCGCCCGGTGGCTCCGACGCGGCCCAGACCCCCCGGCTGACCAGCCTGGGCCAGCGCCTGAGCTGGGTCGTGGGTGACCAGACCCTGGATCTGCACGTGGCGCGCGCCGGACGGGTCACGCTGGAGCTGTACAGCCCCGGCTTCGATCCGCAGGACTACCGCAGCGCCGACAGTTACGGCGACGAGCGCTACGGCGGCGCCGACCCCGAGACCACCTTCACGCTGCTGGCCGCAGACGGCGCCGTGCTGGCCGAACGCCGCTATCCGGCCGGCGCGCACGACTGGCAGGGGCTGATCGACCAGATCCTGAGTGCCGGCCACTACCGTCTGGCGGTCAGCACCAGCGGCCTGGGCAAGAACAGCTTCGCCGTGCGGCTGGCCGCCGACGAGGCCTCGCTGAGCGCTGCACGGATGAACGTCAACGTGCGCTCGGCCGAGTGGATGCCCGCCCTGGAGCTGGACGCGCAGGCCGGTCAGACCCTGCGCCTCTACGACGGCGACGGCCCCGCCGAACTCGAGGCCCGGCTGCGTGACGACCAGGGCGGGGTCATTCCGCTCGCGGTCAGCGGGCCGCTGGCCTGGGCCGACTGGACCCTGCCCGCTGGCGGCCACTTCCGGGTGGAGCTGCGCCAGCCCGCCGGGGCGCGGCAGTACAGCAACACCGTGGGCTTCGAACTCGTGCAGGGCACCGGCCGCCTGCCGATCCTGCTGGCCCGCGCCGACACGCTGGGCACCCTCAGGCTGCGCGCCGAGGGCCTGACGGGCGAGACCCTCCAGGTGCGGGTGGGCGGGCAGACGGTGAACCTGAGCGCCGTGAGCGAGCTGCGTCTGCCCGCCGGCCGCTACCCGCTGAGCGTGGGCGCCCTGCCCGGAACGACCCTTCAGGCGCCGGCCGAGGTCGAGGTGCGCCGGGGCGAGGTGAGCGAGGCGCCCGTCGTCGCCCGGCGCGAGGCCCTGGCCCTGCGCCTGGAGCGCGTGGACGGGGGCGGTCAGGCGCTGCCGGACCGCACGGTCTGCCTGAACGACACCGTGACGCTGCGGGCGACGGCGCTCGGCACTGGCAGGGCCGACCTGAAGGTGGAGCTGCCCGCCGGCCTGGAGGCCATGGGCCCCACCGAGGTCATCAGCGAGAGCCGCGCCGACGCTCCCGCCGAGCTGCTGGTGCAGGCCCGCGCCACCCAGGCTGGCCCCCAGCCGGTGAGCGCCCGGGTCGGCGGCGCCCGCGCCACACTGAGCCTGAACACCCTGTCGGGCACCGGCGCCCTCGATCTGAGCCGTGAGCCGCTGGGCGAGGTGCAGCCCGGCCAGACCTTCCGTGTGGGCCTGACCGTCCTCAATACCGGCGACGTGCCGGCCGACTACCGCCTCACCGACGATCCCGGAGAGCTGCTGGAAGCCCTGGAACCCACGGTCTTCGCGGGCACCCTGGCTCCCGGCGAGTCCCGCGCCCTGAGCTACCGCGCCCACGTCCGGCCGGACGCGTCGGCCCTCAGCGGCGAGCTGCGGGCGGTGCTGAGCGGCCAGTGCGGCCCCGAGGTGAGCCTGGACAGCGACCTGAAGGTGGGCGTGCTCACCACCGCGCCGGACGTGGCGAACGTGGCGGCCCCGCCGTTCCCCGCGCCCGTCCCCGCCGCGCCCGCCCCCACGGCCCAGCGCCACTCGACCGTGCGGATCAGCGTACAGACGCCGGCCAGCGCGCAGTCCCTGCTGGTGGCCCAGCAGCTTCCGGCCGGCGCCACCTACCTGGCCGGCAGCAGCCGCCTCTCGGGGACGGGCGCGGGGAACGAGACCGCCCTCGCGGAGCCCACCGTCGGCCCCTCGGGAACGCTCTACTGGACGCTGGACGGAACCGCGCCCCTGACCGGCGTCCTGAGCTACGAACTGAGCCACACCGGCCCCCTGGTGGCCACGGCTGCCCCCGCCCTGCTGGCGCTCTACCCCCAGGGCCGCACGCAGCTGCTGAGCGGCACGCTCGACACGGCCGACCGCGCGGCGGCGCGTCCCCTGGGCTCGGCCGGCCCGCGGGAAAATGCCGGCCAGATCAGGCTGCCCCTGAACGGCACGGTCTACCGTGACCGCGATCAGGTGACGGTGGTCGTGGAGGGGCCGGCGGATCAGCCCCTGGAGACCCGCCTGAACGGCGAGCTGCTCCCCGACACCCTGATCGGCCGGCGCAGCGTGGATTCCCAGAGCGGGCTGGCGCGCGTCGAGTATGTGGGCGTGCGCCTGAGCGCCGGCGAGAACGTACTGGGTGCGGGCCTATCCAGGATCCGGCTGGTGCTGGCCGGTACGACCAGCGCGGTGCTCGTGCAGCCCCTGCAGATGGTCGCCGACGGCGTGACGCCGATCCAGCTGCGGGTGCGGGCCGTGGACGAGCGCGGGGTGAGCACGGCGCTGCCCTTCGTCACCCTGCGGAGCGTTCCCGAGCCCACCGTTGCGGACGCCAACCCGCGCGAGGCCGGCTACCAGCTGCGCCTCGTCGACGGCGAGGGCGTGCTGACCCTGCCGCCCCAGACCACCCCGGGCACCGTGAGTGTCGAGACCGACCTGGGCGACGGCGCCCCCCAGCGCCACCGGCTGGCCCTGACGCCCGGCCGCGCCCGGGTGGGCGTGGGGCTGCTGAGCGTGACCGTGGGGCCTGTAGATCCGTTCTCCAGCACGCCCAGCCCCTTCGGCGTGAGCGTGACCGGCCGGGCCAGCCTGGAGACCCCGCTGGGCCGGGGCCGGCTGGTGGTGGCCGCCGACTCCAGCGGCCTGCCCACCAGCCGCGACACCACGCCCGGCTACCCGCTGTACGGCGACCGCAGCAGCGAACAGACCATGTTGCAGGGCCAGGATCCCGTGGCCTTCCAGTACGACCACCCGGACTTCACGCTGGCGTACCGCCAGGGGGCCGTGCCCATCCAGACCGTGACGGTGCCGGTCTCGCCCACCGCCCTGAGCGTGGTCAGCCGTCCCGGCGACGCGCCCTTCCCGGTCACGGCGAGTGCTTTCGCCACCCTGCTGCCGCTGAACAGCCGCGAGGAGCTGATCACGCCCGACGGCACCCGTCTGATCCGGCTGCGGGGCGGCGGCATCGCGCCCGACAGCGAGACGGTCGAGGTGCTGACCACCGACTTCATCACCCACGCGGTCAGCGCGCGGCGCCTGGCGCGCGGCGCGGACTACGTGCTGGACGCCGTGGACGGCCTGCTGAGCCTGGCGACCCCGCTGAGCCGCATCGACCGCGAGCTGAACACCGTGCAGCTGCGCGTGGCCTACCGCCTGGACGGCGACGGCGAGCGCGTGCTGGCCGGCGGCGCCGAGCTGCGCGCCGGTTCCGGCCCGCTGAGCGGCAGCGTGGCCCTCGTGCAGCTGCCCGGCCAGCTCACCGCCGCCGCGCGGGTGAACTACGACACCCAGCCCTTCCACGCCACCCTGCTCACGGCCTACAGCGGGGGCCTGCTGCTCGACGCCACGGCCCGCGCCACGCTGGGGAGCACCACGGGCACCTTCGGCCTTCACCACCAGAGCGCCGGTTACGCCGGACTGAACGCCGGCGGCGCCGGCACCTACGCCAACGCGGCCCTGAGCACCGCGCTCACGGACTCGCTGCGGGCCACCGCCAGCGCGGACTACCGGGCTGCCGCCGAGGGGGCGGGGCAGGATCCGGGCGGCTCACTGGCCGCCGGGCTGGTCTACTCGAACAGACCCTTCACGGTCGGGGCCGGCCTGCGCGCCGCGCTGGGGAACCGCAGCGGCCTGAGCGCCACGGCCCTGCTGGGGTACCACGCCGCGCCCATCGATCTGGAGGTCAGCCACGATCAGCCCCTGAGCGGGGGCGCGCTGCCCACCACCACCTTCAGCGCCCGCCTGGCCCTGGGGGGCGGCGTGGCGGCGGTCGCCCGCGACGAGGTGCGCTGGGGCCAGGGCCACCGTGCCAGCGTGGGCCTGGAGTCCAGACGGGGCGCGACCAACTACGCCGCCGCCTACGAACTGCCCACCGCCGACGGCGCCGGCAACCGCGCCCGCTTCGGTGCCGACACCACCCTGAGCCTGAACCCGCGCACGGGCCTCGCCCTGAGCGGCGCCTACCTGTACTCGCTGGGCCAGGGTCAGGGTGAGCTCAACACCAGCGCCACCCTGCGCTACCAGTCGGACAGCGCCAGCGCCTCGGCCAGCGCCGACTTCTCGGTCAAGGATGGAGTGCTGAGGACGGTGCTGCGCGGCGGCGCCGCCCTGAGCCTGAATGACACGCTGACGGTGAACGCCGACGCCCTGAGCGAGTTCGGCCCGCTGCGCGGCGACCGCTTCTCGGTGGGGGCCGCCCTGCGAAACAGCGAGTGGCAGGGCCTGGCCACGCTGCGCTACAGCTCGGGCAGCCTGGCCGACGGCGCCCCCAGCCTGCTGGGCCAGACCGATCTGGAATACCATCAGCCCGATTACGCCCTGCGCGCCGGTCTGGCCGCCCGTGCCCGCCTGAACGACGCCTCCAGCCTGACCTGGCAGCCCAGCCTGGGCGCCACCTACTACCCCACCCCCCGGCTGGGCCTGGGCGCCCGGCTTCAGGCCAGCCTGCAACCGGGCACCGGCATCAACCGCTACGGCCTGGGCCTGGAGGGCAGCGTCCGGGCCCTGCCCGGCGCCTGGATCACCCTGGGCTACAACGTCCTGGGCTTCGACTCCGTGACCAGCGCCATGACCCGCCCCGGCGCCTACCTCAGGCTCGACCTCGTGCTCGACGAGCAGCCCAACACGTCAGGGAAGTAATCATGACTGGACACTCCGACCTTCCGCGCTCCGTCTGGCACGTGCTGCTCGCCTGCCTTCTGCTCGTTTCCCTGTCCTGGGGCAGCGCGGCCGACCGGGTCTTTTCGCGCCGCTACCCGCCGTTCCCCGGCCCCGGCCTGAACGCCGCCGGCAACATCGCCATCATCGGCAACTCGTCGATGACCTGCCCAACCGCAGCGGCGGGATGTACGGCTGCCCAGACGGCGGCCCCGTCCGCTGCGGCCGCCGCGACGCTGAACAACAACGGCTACACCATGACCTATATCAACCAGGGCGGCGCGCCGGGCAACGGAACGATCAATGCCAGCCAGTCAACCCTGAGCATCCCGGGCGCTTACACCGTGAAGTGGGCAGGTCTGTACTGGGGGGGCGACTCAGCCAACGCAGCACGGGGCAGCATCAAGTTCTCGCGGCCCGGATCTGTCCCCTACCGTACCCTGACCGCCACCACCCTGGACATCGCCACCACGGTCAACAAGTACCAGGGCTTCCTGGACGTGACGTCGGAGATCATTGCCGGTGGAAACGGCAGCTACACGGTGGCCGATATCCAGTCCAGTCTGACGACCGACAAGTACGCGGGCTGGTCGCTGGTCGTGGTGTACACCGAGCCCACCGAGAAGCCGCGCAACCTGGCGGTGTTCGACGGTTTGGTCTCGGTGAGCGGTGCGGCAGTCAACATCACGGTGTCACCGTTCACGACGCCTCCCACGGGCCCGGTCAACGCGCGGGTCGGCATCGTGGCCTACGAGGGCGACCGGGGCACCATCGGCGACGTGCTCAAGATGAACTCCACCGACGGCACCACCACGACCACCCTGGCGACCATGAGCGATGCCGCCCATCTGGCGACCAACTTCTTCGACTCCGGCATCTCGCTGTCTGGCAGCGACACGGCCATCACCCGCACTCCCAGCTACGCCAACAACTTCGGCTACGATATTGCCCTGCTGGACGTGCTGAATCCAGGGCTCAACACCGGAAACGCAGTTATCAAGAACAACGCCAATAGTGCGACGTTGAACCTCACCACCTCAGGCGACGTGTACGTGCCCGGCGTGGTGACCACGGCCATCGAGATCTACGCCCCCAGCGTCACCAACAACCTGACCAAGACGGTGGTCGACCTGAACGGCGGCGGTCTCGAGCCGGGCGACGTGCTGGAATACTCCATTTCGGCCGGCAATACTGGCCAGGACGGCACCAACAACCTGATCCTGACCGATCCCCTGCCCGCCGGGATCACCTTCGTGCCCGGCAGCCTCTCGGTCGCCAGCGGGGCCAATGCCGGCGCCAAGACCGACGTCACGGGCGACGACCAGGCAGACTATTCCGCGGCGACACGAACGCTCACCTTCAGGCTGGGGGTGGGAGCCAATGCTACCACCGGCGGCAACCTGGCGCCCGCCGCGACCACCAGCGTCAAGTTCAGGGCCACGGTCGACCTGAGCACCCCACGCGGCACGTCCATCAGCAACAAGGGCAGCGTGACCTTCACGTCCCAGACGCTGGGCGACGCCTTCAGCGGTGACTCGACCGTCGCCAGCGTCGTGGTGGCCCGCCCCGATCTGAGCCTGACCAAGACCCATGCGGGCAGTTTCACGGTGGGGCAGCCCGGCAGCTTCACCTTCACCGTGAACAATGCCGGGCCGGGCAAGGCCGTGGGCCCGACCACGATCACCGACGTGCTGCCCGCCGGCCTGTCGCTGCCCAACGGCCCTGTCACCCTGGGCGGAGCCAACGCCGCCGACTGGTCGTGTGGCTCGGCCAGCAACACCGTGACCTGCACCAGCCCGGCACCGCTGGCTCTGGGCGCCAGCAGCACCTTCACCCTGAACGGAGTGGTGGTTGGCGCAGCGGCCTCCCCCAGCGTGGTCAACACCGCCAGCGTCAGCACGACCGACGAGACGGCCACCGCCAACAACGGTGCCAGTGACACGGTCACGGTGCTGGCCCCGGATCTGACGATCACCAAGAGCCACACGGGCAACTTCGCCCAGACCCAGACGGGCGCCACTTACACGCTGACGGCCAGGAATACGGGCACCTCGGTAACCACGGCCGCCGTGACCGTCACCGACACCCTGCCCACGGGCCTGACCGCCACCGCCATCAGCGGCACCGGCTGGACATGCACCCTGGGCACCCTGAGCTGCACGAGGTCAGACGCTCTGGCGGCCGGATTGAGCTACCCGGTGATCACGGTCACGGTCAATGTGGCAGCCAGCGCCCCCACGAGCGTGATCAACACGGCGGCGGTCAGCGGCGGTGGCGAGGCGGTCACCACCAACAACGCGGCCAGCGATCCCACGACCATCACCGTCACGCCCCCCGATCTGACGCTCAGCAAAACACATACCGGCAGCTTCGTGGTGGACACGCCCGGCAGCTTCGCCTTCACGGTGAACAACATCGCGGCAGGCACGGCCATCGGCACCATCACCATCACAGATACGCTGCCGACCGGCCTGACCCTGCCCAACGGCGCAGTGACCCTGACCGGCGCCAATGCCGCCAACTGGTCATGTACCTCTGCCAGCAACGTCGTGACCTGCACGAGCACGGTCAATATCCTGGGGGGAGGCAGCAGCACGTTCAACCTGACCGGCATCGTGGTGGGCGCCGCCGCGCTGCCCAGCGTGACCAACTCCGCCAGCGTCAGCAACCCTGGCGAGAGCGTAACAGGCAACAACTCGACTTCAGATGTCGTCAGTGTGCTTGGCTCTGATCTGACCATCACCAAGACTCACGTGGGCAACTTCATGCAGAGCCAGGTCGGCGCGACCTATACCCTCACGGCGACGAACAGCGGCACCGGCCCGACCAGCGGCATAGTCACGGTGGTCGACACCCTGCCCACGCGCCTGAACGCCACCGCCATCAGCGGTGCGGGCTGGACGTGCACTCTGGGCACGCTCACCTGCACGCGCAGTGACGTCCTGGCGGCGGGAGCAAGCTACCCCCCGATTACCCTGACCGTCGACGTGGCGAACAACGCCCAGGCCAGCAGGATCAACACGGCGACCGTCAGCGGCGGGGGTCAGACCAACACCGCCAACGACACGGCCAGCGACCCGACCACCATCACGGCGGCGGCGTCCGATCTGACCCTCAGCAAGAGCCACAGCGGCAGCTTTACCCAGGGACAGACTGGAGCGACCTACACGCTCACGGCGACCAACGGCGGCCTCCTCGCCACCAGCGCCGCAGTCACCGTCACCGACACGCTTCCGAGCGGCCTGAGCGCCACTGCCATCAGTGGCACGGGCTGGACGTGTACCCTCGGCACGCTGAGCTGTATGCGGTCAGACACGCTGGCCGCTGGAGCGAGCTACCCGGCCATCACCGTGACGGTGGACGTGGCTGCAAATGCGGCGAGCAGCGTCACCAATACGGCCTCGGTCAGCGGGGGCGGCCAGACGAACACCGCGAACGACACGGCGAGCGATCCCACGACCATCGCCGCAGGCGGCACGCCCGACCTGACGCTGACCAAGACGCACACGGGCAGCTTCGCCCAGACGCAGACCGGCGCCACCTATACGCTGACAGCGAGGAACAGCGGCACGGCGCCGACCAGCGGCACGGTCACGGTCACGGACACGCTGCCCAGCGGCCTGAGCGCTACCGCCATCAGCGGGACGGGCTGGACATGCACCCTCGGCACGTTGAGCTGCACGAGGTCAGACGCTCTGGCCGCCGGGGCGAGCTACCCCGCGATCACGCTGACCGTGGATGTTGCGGCCACTGCCCCGACCAGCCTCACCAACACGGCCACGGTCAGCGGGGGCGGCGAGCTCACCACGACCAACAACGGGGCGAGCGACCCGACGACCGTCACGGTCACGCCCCCCGACCTGACGCTCTCGAAGAGTCATACCGGCAGCTTCACGGTCGGGCAACCCGGCAGCTTCACCTTCACGGTCAACAACGTGGCGGCGGGCACGGCTGTCAATACCCTCACCCTGACCGACACCCTGCCGGCCGGACTTACACTGCCCAACGGAGCGCTCAGCCTGACGGGCGCCAACGCGGCGAACTGGTCGTGCACCTCGGCCAGCAACGTCGTGACCTGCACGAGCAGCGTGAGCCTCCCCGGTGGGGCCAGCAGCACATTCACCCTGAGCGGCGTCGTCGTCGGCTCGGCGGCGCTGCCCAGCGTGACCAACACGGCCACGGTCAGCACCACGGGAGAGGCGGTCACGACGAACAACGCCGCCTCGGACGTGGTGACTGTGCTCGTCTCCGACCTGACGGTCACGAAGACCCACAGCGGAACCTTCTTCCAGGGGCAGACCGGCGCCACCTATACCATTACAGCGACGAACGGCGGCACGGCGCCCACCAGCGGAGCGGTCACGGTCACCGACACGCTGCCGGCCGGCCTCACGGCGACGGCGATCAGTGGCACGGGCTGGACATGTACCCTCGGCACGCTGAGCTGCACCCGTTCCGACGCTCTGGCCGCTGGAGCGAGCTACCCGGTGCTTACCGTCACGGTGAGCGTCGCGGCCACTGCCCCCACCAGTCTCACCAACACCGCCACGGTCAGCGGCGGCGCCCAGGGGAACACCGCCAACGACTCGGTCGGCGACCCGACCACCGTCGAACCGCGCTTCACCATTTCAGGCACCGTCTATAACGATGCCAGCGCCAACGGCCAGCGGGACACGGGCGAGGCTGGACTCCCCGGCGTCACCCTGACCCTGCGTGATGGCGGCGGCGCGGTGCTCCGAACCACGTCCAGCGGCGCGGGCGGCAGCTACAGCTTCCCGCTGCTGACCGCAGGCACTTACAGCGTGACCGAGACCCAGCCTGCGGGCTTCGTCAGCACCAGCCCGGACACCGTGAATCTGACCCTGACGGCGGGAGACGTCCAGAACGTGAACTTCGGGGAGTACGCGGGCGTGAAGATCACGGGTCAGGTCTTCAGGGACGACGGCTGGGGCGGGAGCGCCCCTCAGGCGAACGACGCCCGTCAGAACGGCACCGAGGCGGGGATCGGCGGCTTCACCGTCACCGCCAGCAACGGCGGCGGCGTGGTGGCGAGCGCGGTCACGGACGGGGCCGGGCGCTACACGCTGTTCCTGCCGTCCTCGGCGGGCAGCGTGACCGTGCTGGCCGCCCCGACCTCCGTCTACACGGCCACGGGAGTCAACGACGGCGCGACGGTGCTGCATCTGGCAACCTCGATCAGCGACCCGCTGGCCTCACGGGGCAGCCTGAATGTGGCGACGGCGGCGGGTTCCACACTTGGCCTCCACTTCGGGCTGGTGCCGCAGCTCGCCCTGACCCCGGACTCCGCGCAGTCGGTGGGCAGCCCCGGCAGCGTGGTCTACCGCCAGCGCCTGAGCCCCGGCACGCCCGGCACCCTGACCCTGAATGTCGCCCCCACGAACGCCACCTTCAGCTACGCGTTGTGGCACGACGTGGACGGCAACGGCGTGATCGACCCCACCACCGACACCCTGCTGGGCACGGGCGGCACCCTGAGTCTGACCAGCACCTCGCCCCGCAAGCCCGACGGCACCCTGGCCGACCTTCAGCTGCTGCTGTCCGTGAGCGCGCCGGCCGGCGTGGCCTCCGGACTGACCGACCCGGCCAGACTCACGGTGACCCAGGTGTTCGCCAACCTCTCTCCCCTGATCCGCACCGCCAGCGTGACCGACACGACCACGACCGGATCGGGCGGCCTGAAGCTCACGAAATTCGTGCGCAACGTGACGGCCGGCACGGGGTTCAGCCCGACCAGCGCCGAGGGGCAGACCGGCGACACGCTGGAATACTGCATCGACTACCAGAATCTGGGCACCAGCCTGCTGCAGACGGCCGTCCTGACCGATCCGGTGCCGTTCTTCACGGCGGCCCTGGATGACTACGCCGTGGGGGCGGGCATCCGACACGTGCCGGGCATCCTGGCCGTGGCGGGCGCCACCAGCACGCCCGGGAGCGCCGTCGACAACCTCACGAGCGCGGCCGACGCCGACGCCGGCACGCTGACGCCGCGCCTGCTGACCGTGCGGCTCGGAGACCTGGGAGGCGGTGGCCGCGGCACCGTCTGTTACCGGGTCAGCGTGCAGTAAGTCCCCGCCCGTCCGTCTCCTCCACTCCGCGCAGGCCGGGACGACCCCGGGCCTGCGCGGGCGTGCCTGGGTTCACCGACCTCCCATCAGACCTGGATATCCGGCCCGATCCCATCGCCCTCGGCGAAGCGTTCGTAGCGCAGCGGCGAGAGGTCGATGAACGGAGTCTCACCGACGGCGAGCTGCGCCACCACCCGGCCGATGGCGGCGGCCTGCATGACGCCGTGCCCGGAGAAGCCGCAGGCGTTGATCCAGCCCTCGGCGCCGGGCAGGCGGCCCACGATGGGCTCCTCGTCGGGGGTGAGTTCGTAGTAGCCCCACCAGCTGGCTCGGCGATCCAGGGCGGCCGCCTCCAGCCACGGAAAGCGCCCCAGGGCGGCCTCCAGGGTCGGTTCCAGCCAGTCCCAGTCCATCCCCTCGCGCCAGCCGGTGTCGCGGGGATCGGCCCGGCCCAGGATCAGCCGCTCGCCCTCGGAGCGCAGGTAGACGCCGCTCGCCAGATCGAAGACCATCGGCACCGGGCGGGGCAGCTTCAGGGGCGCGGTCGTGAAGACCATGCGGCGCGCCGGCCACACGGGAATGTCCAGACCCGCGAGGGTGCCGATCCCACCCGACCACGCGCCGGCCGCGTTGAGGAGAAGAGGCGCCTCGACCCGGCCCGTGGGGTGGCTCACCTCCCAGTGGCCCTGGCGGCGTCGGATACCGGTCACCGGAGTGTCCAGCAGGAAGAGGGCACCCTGGGAGCGGGCCCGGCGCACGTACTCGGAGGTCAGGCTGTGGGCGTCCACCCGGCCGTCGAGCGCGCAGTGGCTGCAGCCGCCCAGGCCATCCGGGACGAAGGGAACGTGGGCCTGGGCCTCCTGCGGGGTCAGCCGCCGGGTGGGCACACCGAGGCGGCGCTGCAGCTCCACGGCGGCGCGGTGACGCTCCCAGCCGGCGTGGGGCACCAGCATCAGGTAGCCCTCGGCGCGGTAGCCGGACTCGGGCATGGCCGCGTATTCGGCGATGCTCTCGCGGGCCAGCAGGATGTTGGTCTCGTTGCCGAACTGGTGGCGCACGCCCGCCACGCTCCGCCCGGTTGAGCCGCCCGCCGGCGAACCCCGCTCGATCACCACGACCTTCAGGCCGCGCTCGGCCAGCCGCCAGGCGCACGCCGCGCCGATGATGCCGGCCCCGATCACCACGATGTCGGCCCGCATGGGGCCGCCGGGGGGCCTCACGCGAGGTCGGGCTCGACCACCGGGAAGCCGGCGACCGGGAAGGTGTCCACGTTGGCCGAGCGCTGCTGCACCAGCACGCCGCCGTCGACCGCCAGGAACTGCCCGGTGATGTACGCGGCGTCGTCGGAGGCCAGGAACAGCGCCGCGCCGGTCATGTCGTCGGCCACGCCGTAGCGGCCCAGGGGCACGGTCTGCTCGCGCTCGCGCAGCTGCTCCTGGGTCAGGCCGTAAGTGTTGATGAACCCCGGCACCACCCCGTTGACCCGGATGCCGTAGGGCGCGAGGTCGAGCGCCATGGCGCGGGTCATCGCCTCGATGCCGCCCTTGGTGGCGTCGTAGGCCACGTTGCCCCGGTGCGCCCGCGTGGCGCCGCCCGAGGACGTGCTGATGATCACCCCGCGCCGCCGCCGGGCCATGATCCGGGCGGCCCGGTGCGAGCACAGGAAGACGCTGCCCAGGTTGACCGCCACGATGCGCGTCCACCAGGCCTCGTCGCCGTCCAGGAAATGGCGGGTGGTGTCGATCAGGCCGGCGTTGTTGTAGAGGACGTCCACATGGCCCAGGGTCTGCTCGGTGGCGCTGAACATGGCGTCCACCTGCGGAGCACTGGAGACGTCGGCCGGCGCGGCCAGGGCCTGTCCGCCGGCCGCCTTGATCTCGTCCACGACTGCCTGGACAGCTCCTGCATCCAAGTCGTTGACGGCCACCCGCGCGCCCTCGGCGGCGAAACGCAGGGCCACCGCGCGGCCGATGCCGCCGGCCGCGCCCGTGACCAGCACGACCTTGTTCTCGAATCTTCTCGTATTGATGTTCATGGGAGTCCTCCAGGGGTGCGCCGACCGAGCGGCTGATGCCAGCGCCAGGCCCACACGTCCGGCGGGCCCGACAGGTCGGGAATGAGATGAACCGATTGTCCGGGGCGCAGCTGCGCGGCCAGCGGCAGGTCGAGCGGGTGGATCACGGCGGGCTTGCTGTAGCCCCCCAGGCGCCCCCGGTCGGCCAGCAGCACGATAGGGTCGCCCGCGGGCGTGACCTGCACGGCGCCCAGCGGCGTGGCCTCGCTGATGACCTGTCCGCCGGGCACGGGCGGGCCGGAGAGGCGCAGGCCCATGCGGTCGAGGCCGGTGATGCGGAAGGGTGCGCGGCCGAGCGCCTGCAGGGCGTCCAGGGTCGCCTGTGGGCCGGGCAGCAGGCGCAGGCGAACGGCGCCCGGCATGGTGCACGGCTCGTCCTCAGTCGGCGTGGCGGCGGGCACCGGCTCCGCCGCCCGCCCCGGCACCTCCAGCCCCAGCACGTCGCCGGCCTGCAGCGCACGCCCGACCCGGCCCAGCAGATCCACACTGCTGCTCCCCAGGAAGGGCGAGGTCTCCAGCCCGCCGGCCAATGCCAGATAGGCGCGCGCCCCGCTGGACGTGGAGCGGAACTCCAGCGTCTCCCCCGCCCGCAGCCCGAAGGGCTGATCCAGCCGCCAGCCCAGGGGCGCCAGACCGAAGCCGGAGACCGCCACCCGGACGTCGCGCAGGGCCGTGAGCCTCGGGCCGCGCAGGGTCAGCTCCAGCAGTGGAGTGCCGGGGGCGTTGCCGACCAGCCGGTTGGCCCGCCCCGCGGCCCACTCGTCGAGGAAGCCGCTGCGGGCCAGCCCGTGGTGGCCCTGGCGCATGCGGCCGGCGTCCATGAGCAGGTCGAGCAGCCCGGCGCGCTCGACCCGCAGCGCCGGGAACTGGGGCGAGCGGGGCCACAGTTCCCGGATGGCCGGCAGCTCGGGCGCCGGGCCATCGGCCGGCACGAAGCGCACCCGGTCGCCCGGCGCCAGCGTGAAGGGCTCCGGCCGGTGGGGGTCGTACACGGTGCTCAGCAGCGTGCCGATCAGGTTCCAGCCCCCCGGCGACGGCAGCGGATACACGCAGGTCTGGGCCGCCGCGATGGCCACGGCGTTGAAGGGCACCGCAGGCCGCGGCGTGGCGCGGCGCGGCAGCTGCAGGGACTCGTGCACCTCGCCCATGAAGGGAAAGCCCGGCGTGAAGCCCACGGCGTACACGTGGTACTCGCGCCCGCTGTGCCGCCGGACGACCTCCGCCTCGTCCAGGCCGGTTCGGGCGGCGACGTCGGCCAGATCCATCCCGTCGTAGCGCACGGGCAGCTCGAGCGCGCGGCCCGTCCACGCCGGCCCGTCGTCCAGACCGCGCAGGTGGCGGCCCACCCAGGCCCGCACCTCGTCCGGGGCCACCTGGGCGGCATCGAACTCCACATACAGGTTGACGTAGCCGGGGCACAGGTCGGTCACCCCCGGCGGCAGATCCTGCCGCAGCGCCCGGTGGAGGGCGTGCAGGCGGGCGTTCTGTGTCAGGTCGAGGCGATCCGCGAACTGGACATAGAAGCCGCTGGGGAGGGACAGGCCGCCGAGATCAGCGGCGGAGTGGCCGCGCGTTCCCTCCATTCAGCGTCCTGACCGGGCAGGGCACCCAAGCGGCAATGCTGGCGGGCAGCTCACCGCTGTGCCTGCGGCCCGCTCGCGGGTGGGACGGGAAAGGCGCGCACCGTGATGCCCGCCTCTTCCAGCGCGGCCCGGATCGCCCGGGCGATCTCCACCGCGTTCGGGTTGTCTCCGTGAATGCACAGCGTGTCCACCTCGAACCCGAAGTGGCCGCCGTCCAGGGCCTCGATCCGGCCCTCCCGCACCATCATCACGGCGCGCCGCGCGGCTTCCCGGGGGTCGTGGATGCTGGAGCCGGACATGGAGCGCGGAGCCAGCCGGCCGTCCCGCAGGTATGCACGCTCGGGAAAGGTCTCCAGCACCACGGGAACCCCGAGTCGCCGGGCCTCGGTCTCCAGCAGGGTGGCGGGCAGCACGACCAGCGGCAGGGTCGGATCGGCATCGTGCGTGGCGTGGGCGATGGCGGCGGCCGTCGGGGCGTGCGTCCAGGCGCGGGTCGAGAGCGCGCCGTGGGCCTTGACGTGCCGCAGCGCCACCCCCTGCGCCCGGCACATCCCCGCCAGCGCCGAGACCTGGTACAGCACGTCGGCGTAGACCTGCTCGGGCGCGGCCTCCAGGATGCGCCGCCCGAAGCCCGGCAGGTCGGGGTAACTCGGGTGCGCCCCCACGCCCAGGCCATGCTGCGCGGCGCGCCGGACGGCGGCCTGCATGGTCAGGGGATCGCCCGCGTGGAAGCCGCAGGCGATGTTCACGCTGCTCAGGTACGGAAACAGGCCCTCGTCGTCGCCCATGACCCAGGCGCCGTAGGACTCGCCTGCGTCGGCATTGAGGTCGATGGAGGTCTTCATCTGGGGTGTTCATTCTAAGCGCGTCGGCGCGTGCCCGGTGGGCGCGTGACTGGATGTCCGGCGAGACGGGTGCCTAGCGGGCCTCCACGCCAGATTCAGGTTGTACACAGCTTTACACACACACATGTGGACGTTCCTGGGGCGAATCGGCAGGAGCCGCTTGTCCTCCCCACGCGTCGAATGATCGCACCGCTCCGAAGGGAGGGCACCTCTGTCCGGGCCTCTCTGCAGACCACCACACACCCGACCCTCCGGAACGCCCGACTCTCTTTCCCCGATCAGCCGACGTCCAGCACGATCTTGCCCACGGTTCGTCCGGTTTCGAGGGCGCGGTGGGCCTCGGCCACCTCTTCGAGCGGATAGGTCTGGGACACATGGGGCCGCAGCCGGCCCGCCTCGACGAGCTTGCCCAGCAGCTCCAGATGCGCGCGGGACGGGTAAACGAGGATGCGCTCGGCCCGCACGCCCCACCGCTCCGCCTCCTCCGCAGACGGCTGACCGGCAATCGAGATCAGCGTGCCCCCCCTGCGGAGCACCCCGAAGGAGCGGGGCAGGGTGTCGCCGCCCACGGTGTCCAGCACGGCGTCCACTCCGCGCACCTGCTCTTCGAAAGGCCGGGCGCGGTAGTCCACGATCTCGTCGGCGCCCAGCGACCGCACGAAGTCGAGGTTCCGGCCCGAGGCCGTGGCGATCACGCGGGCTCCCCGCACCTTAGCGAGCTGCACAGCGAGGTGGCCGACGCCCCCGGCGGCCGCGTGGATCAGCACGGTCTGGCCTCGGCGCAGATCCATGCGCTCGAAGGCCTGATGGGCGGTGAGCGGCGCCAGGGTCAGGGCCGCCGCCTCTCGGGGACTGAGCGTGGCTGGCTTGTGGGCCACATCGCCCACGGGCGCCGTGACGAACTGGGCGTAGGCCCGGCCTTCCTGCGGGAACCGCACCATGCCGTAGACCGCGTCGCCCACCCGGAAGTCCGTGACGCCCGCTCCCAGGGCGTCGACCACTCCGCACACGTCCCAGCCGAGCACCACCGGGAAGGTCTTGAACGGCCCGTTCCGGCGCCATTTGAAATCCACGGGGTTGACGCTCACGGCCTGCACCCGCAGCCGCACTTCGCCCGGTGCCGGTTCCGGGGTGGGCAGCTCGGCGGGCGTGAGGACGTCGGGGTCGCCGTAGTGCTCGATGATCATTGCCTTCATGGATGTCCTCCGGGGGGCCGGGCTCGGGCCTGGGACGGTGGCCCCCGCCGGGTCAGGCCGCCGGCAGCGTGAAGTGGATGGTGGTGCCCGGGCCGTCGTGGGGATCGATCCAGATCCGGCCGCCGTGCCGCTCGATGATCTTCTTGCAGACCGCCAGGCCGATCCCGTTGCCGCCGTCCATGCCCCGGCTCTGGAGGCGCTTGAACATCACGAACACCTGTTCGGCGTGCTCGGGGGCCAGACCGATCCCGTTGTCGCTCAGGGTGAAGCGCACCTGCTCGCCGTCCAGCCCAGGACTCATCCGGTCAGGACTCGGTCGCTCGGCGCTCAGGTGGACGCGCAGCGGCGCGGGCGACCGGAACTTGATGGCGTTGCCCAGCAGGTTGGTCAGCAGCTGCCAGATCTGCCCCTCGTTGGCCTGCACCGTGGGCAGGACATCACAGCTCCAGCGGGCGTCGGGCGGCCAGGGCAGGGTGGGGGTCAGATCGGCCCACAGCGCGGCCACGTCCAGCGGGGCCAGTTCCGCCTGGACACTGACGCGGGCCAGGGCCAGCACGTCGCGCACCAGGGCCCGGGCACGGACGACCTGATCGCCGATCTGTCCCAGGTAGCCGTCGGCGCGGGCGTCCAGCGTGCCCTGGTAGCGGTGACGCAGGACGTCGGCATAGACCCCGATGGTTCTGAGCGGCTCCTGCAGGTCGTGGGAGGCCACGAAGGCGAACTGCGCGAGGTCGCGGTTGCTGGCCTCCAGGGCGGCGTTCTTCTGCTCCAGCTCACGCTGGCTGCGCTCCAGACGGGCGTTGAGTTCGCTCAGCGCGGCGCGGCTGGCCTCCAGTTCGCGGGTGCGCTCCTCCACGCGCTCCTCCAGAGTGCGGTTGAGGGCCGTGACCTCCAGTTCAGCGAGGCGGCGCTGGCTGATGTCCTCGTGGATGACCATGTACAGCGGCTGGCCGCCCTGCAGGGCGCTCACCCTGGCCCGGAAGTACTGGGGCCGCTGCGGCGTGTGGCAGGGATACTCCGTCTCGAAGTACTGGAGGTCGCCGGCGATGACGGCCCGGATGCCCTGGGCCACCGCCCGGCTCACGTCGCTCCCCTCGCCCTCGGCCGCGTCGCAGATGGCCAGATAGTTGCGGCCGACATCGTCGCCCCCGCCGTTGGCCCCGGCGAAGGCCACCCAGCCCTCGTTGACCTCCAGGATGGTGCCCTCGGCGTCCAGGATGGCGATGCTGAAGAGCAGGGAGTCGAGGGCGGCCAGGGAAAAGGTGCGCTCCCGGACGGCGCCGGGCGTCACCCCACACCCGGGCAGAGCGGACAGACTTCGGGTGGGCCGGGCATCTGCGATAAATTATGCCCATGACCCGCCCGCCCTTCAACCTGCTCCTCGTCGAGGATGAGCTGGCCGACGCCCTGATGTTCCAGGAAATGATCGAGGACACCTCGCCGGGTATGCACCTGCACCATGTGGTCAACGGCCACGAAGCCATGCGCTTCCTGCGCCGCGAAACCGGGTACGAGGAGGCCCCGCGCCCCGACCTGATCGTGCTCGACCTGAACATGCCCGTCATGAGCGGGCACGAGTTTCTGGAGCAGGCCAAGGGGCTGGAGTCGATCCGCAGCATCCCGGTGCTGGTGCTGTCCACCTCCGACGCCGCCGAGGACATCCACCGCTCCTACGACTTCCAGGCCAGCGGGTACGTGATCAAGCCCGGCACCTACGCGGAATACGTGAAGGTCATGACGACCATCCAGGCCTACTGGCAGGGCGTGGTGAGCCTGCCCAAGCTGGCCGACCTGGCCGACACCGCCCGCTGAGCGCGCCGCACCGGGCGGCGGGGAGCAGCGGGGGCGTCGCGCCGTTCAGTGCAGCGTGACCCGCAGCGGCGGGCTGCGGCGGGACGCCTTCTGCAGATACATGCGCTGGTCGCTGAGTCTCACCACGTCCCCCTGGGTGCTGGCTTCGTCCGGGTAGGTGGCCAGGCCAAAGCTGACCGCAGCGTGGGGAAAGCCACTCCGGCGCACCTCGGCCATGCCCCGCTGCAGGCCGAGCTGCAGGGCCCCGACGGCCTGCCCCGAGAGCTGAGGCGCGATCAGCGCGAACTCGTCTCCGCCGATGCGGTACAGCCGGCCATGCGGCGCGAACTGCTCCTGCAGGGCGTGGCTCACCGCGCGCAGCAGGGCGTCGCCCTGGTCATGGCCCTGGGCGTCGTTCAGGCCCTTCAGGCCGTCGAGATCCATGGACAGGACGCCGAGCAGGTGCCCGTGTCGCTCGGCCTGCACGAGCGCGGACTCCAGATCCGCCTCGAAGGCCCGGCGGTTGGCGAGCCCGGTCAGCGCGTCGGTAAAGGCCGCCACCTGCAGCGTCCGGATTTCATCGCGGGCCTGGGCATAGCGGGATTCCAGCGCCCGGTGCTCGGCGAGCAGTTGCGTGTCCTGGGCGGCCGGGACACCCGCCAGGCCGTTCTCGCTGTCGGCAGCGGCCCCCGAACGAACCAGGATGTCGAGCACCTGATCGTCTCCAGCCCCCAGTGAGCGCAGGGGCAAGGCGCCCGACTCGTGGAGGGACATCAGGGCCGCAATGATCTCCGGCTGGAACTGCCGCCCGGACTGGCGCTGCAGTTCGGCGAGCACCTCCGGCGTCGTCCAGGGGCGCTTGTACGGCCGCTGGTGGGAGAGCGCGTCGTAGACATCGGCCACCGCCACGATGCGGGCGCTCAGGGGAATGGCGGCGCCGATGAGTCTTGCCGGGTAACCGCCCCCGGCCCAGTGCTCGTGGTGAGACAGCGCGATCTCCTGGGCCATCTGCAGCAGGCGCGAGTCGCCCCCCGACAGGATCTGGCTGCCGATCAGGGTGTGGGCCTTCATCCGCTCGAATTCGTCGGAGGTGAGCCGGTCGGGCTTGAGCAGGATCAGGTCGGAAATACCGATCTTGCCCACATCGTGCAGCCGGGCGGCGAGGCGCAGCAGAGCGACCTCGTCGGCACACAGGCCCAGCTGGGCGCCGAGCAGGGCGGCCACCTGGCCCACGCGCAGCGTATGTTCGCCGGTCACGTCGTCCCGGAACTCGGCCGCGTTGGCCAGGCGGGTGAGCACCTCGACCTGGGCGCGGGCCAGCTCACGGGTGCGGCGCTCGACCCGCGCCTCGGCCTCCTCGTAGGCGCGCTGGGTGGTTTCCGTCCGCATCCGGTACAGCTCGGCCTCATGGTGAGCCCGCTCCACATCGAACTGCACGGTCAGCTGCCGGGTCTGCCGCTCGCGCTGTTCTCCGGCCAGGGTCTGGGTCAGCGCCTGCTGGGCACGCAGATGCACGACCGTCTGGCGCAGGTCGCCGGCCCGCTCGTGCGCCTGTGCCAGCAGCCGGTGGGCCTCCACCACCGCGCGGTGCTGCTCGCCCTGCTGGGCCAGGGGGAGGGCCAGATCGAGCTGTTCGATGGCCTGAAAGATCTCGCCGCGGCGCAGGTAGGTCTCGCCCAGGCCCAGTCGGGCGTCTACCTCGCCGGCCGGGTCGCCGAGTTCGCTGGCGATCGCGAGGGCCTGGCGGTGGTGTTCCAGGGCACGCGGTAAATCTCCCAGCACACACTCCGCCTGACCCAGCCCGTGATGGGCGCAGCCCTGCAGGTAGCGCTGCCCGACCTCGCCCGCCAGCTCCAGCGCCCGCGTGAACAGCGTGCGGGCCTCCTCATGCTTGGCGAGATGGAACGCGGCCCCGGCCAGGTTGTTCAGGCTGTACAGCTCGACCAGTCGGTTGCCCCCGGTTCGCCCCAGGTCGTAGGCCCTCCGGTGGTGGTCATAAGCCTGCGCCAGGTCGTCGATGTCCTCGTACACGTGGGCGATGGTCATCAGGCACTGGGCCGAGAGCACCGGGTCATTCAGATCGGCCAGCAGTTCGAAGGCCCGTTGCAGAGCCAGCAACGCCTCACCATGCTGCAACTGACTCAGATGCACCTGGCCGATGTTGTTCAGCACCTGCGCCGTCCCAGCGACGTCGCCCAGGTCTTCTCTCAGCGACAGCGCCATCCTGAAGCACTCCAGGGACGGCGCCGCCTGCCCACTCATCTGCAGCAGGACGGCCTGCTGGTTCAGGGCCTCCGCTTCGAGGGGCACGCTCCCGGCGGCGCGGGCCAGTTCCAGAGCCAGGGTCAGATGTTCACTGGCCCTGGCGGGTTCCCCGAGTTCCCGGCTCACCTTGCCCAGGGTAATGAGGCTGGCCGCCTGACCGGCCGCGTTTCCGCACCGCCGATAGATCGCGGCCGCGACCTCCAGTTCCTCCTGTGCTTCCTGAAACTGCGCGAGCCGGTGCAGGGCCTGTCCCACGCCCAGCCGGGCCTGAGCTTCTCCCAGTGGCTCACTGGCGACCGTAACCCTGAGGGCCTCCGTGGAGAGTTCCAGAGCGCGGCCGGGATCGGAGGGCAGCAGCGCTGCCGCTGCGGACAACAGTCCATCCAGATGGGCCCGCTGAGGCAGGGGCAAGGTGGGCGGGGGGGACAGTATGGTCATCAGGACTCCTCCCGGTGGGAGAGACGCGCCCTCTTCAGGGCCGGACGGCCGCTTCGATAAAGGCACCGATGTTCAGGCGCCGGCCCAGCTCATCCCTGTAGGGCTGGTTGAGCCTGCTGACATCGTCCCCACTCTTGACCAGCTGATCGGTCAGTTCCTGCGCTTTGACCTTCAGCGGCTGCCCAAGGGCCAGGGCCAGTGAACCGGAGACCATCGGCGCGGCCATCGAGGTGCCGCTCCAGGAAGACACCAGATTGCCGGGTACCGGGCCGAAAACCTGCTCGCCCGGCGCCGTGACCTCCAGTTCCCTCCCGTAGGTCGAGAAGCTGGACTTGCGATCCTGTGCGTCCACACTGCCCACACCCAGGGACAGAGCGCCGAGCCGGCCCCCTTCCTGACCATAGCGGGCCGGGTACGTGATGTGCCGGTCTCCGGAATTGCCCGACGAGGCCACCACATAGACGCCCTGCTCGGTGGCGTAGTTGATCATGCGCTTGAGCACCCCGGTTTTCTGAACTGAGCCCAGCGAGAGGTTGATGACCTGGGCCCCATGCTCCACGGCCCAGTCGATGGCCTGCACCACGGAAGTGGTGTCTCCGCTGCCGTCCGGGCGGAGCGCCCGGATAGGCATGATGCGGGCGTGCGGAGCGACCTGCAGGACGATCCCGGCGACGTTGGTACCGTGGCCGTAGAGGGCGTCATCAAACGTGCCCTCCTCCTGCGGGTCAGCATCCTGCCCGACAAAGTCCCAGCGCTGTGAGGCGGGCACGAGCGAAGCCTGGAACGCTTCGTGTCCCTGGTCGAGACCGGTATCGATGATCGCGACCGTGACCCCTTCGCCGAGACGCGGCGCAAGCGCCCAGGCCCCCTTCAGGTTGGTCTGCTTCCAGAGCGCAGAATTCTCGCTCAGACCACCGACAACACCAGCTCCCCCGCCCCAGAAGTAGGCCCGACCTCCACCCCAGAAATACGCCCGGCCTCCACCCCAGAAGTAGGCCCGGCCGCTGGCCGCCACGCCCGGCGCGTTCCAGGCGCTCGTGGCGCCGCCTCCAGTGATCATCCCCAGGTTGTCCTCGACCTGTGCGCCGCCTACAGCCTGCGCGTGCAGACCAGCCTGAGCCCCGCCCGTCAGTCCGAGAACAGCGAAGCCAGCCTCAGGACGCCAGACCAGCACCTGTCCGTGGGAGGCCTCCTCTACCGACGCACGGGTATCGCCCGCCCGCAGGGTCACGGTCGCTGTGGAAGCGAAACTGGGGGCTGCCTGGAGGGGGCCCTGCACCTGGCTGCATCCGGCCAGCAGAAGGAGCGTCAGGGAGGCGAGGCTGAACCTGAAATTCGAGGTGAGTGACATGGAAGGCTCCTTTGCTGCAGATCGCGGGGCGGGCCAGGCGTGGCGTGAGGCGCCAGAAAGACACGGCGCACCCTAAGGGGCAGGCGGCCCGACCAATGGGACGCCGAGAACGCGCCTGGGGCGAAGTTCTTCCCGAGTGTGCCGATGCACTGTGACTGCCCTGTGACTCGGATGCCAGGACGGCTACGCCCCCGCCGGGGGTCGTGGAGATCGCTCCAGCGGGCTTTATCAAGTCTTAAGTCATATTCAAGTCACAAAAAGAGCGTGCCAGCCGACGTGAACGGCCGGTCAGAAATTCGGGAGCCGTGCCAGAGGGCAGTGGTGGTGATTTCGCCGAAGCTGATCCAGGCCTTGCTCAGAACCCGGACGGGCCAGCTTCGTCGGCCTCCTGACGTCCGGTATGTCCCGACGGGGCGTGACAGGGCCGTCTCCACGCCTCGCTTTTGGAAGAGGATCTGCTCAAAGCAATGCAACGACGTGACCCGGAGTCCAGAGGCGAACGCTGATCCTTCGGTTCTCCAATCGAACCAGCAGGCTCGCCGGGCACCGACGGTGAGAGGCACAGAACCAGTTCTGGCCGGACTTCCTACACTTCTACCTTCAGGCGGGCCGGCTGATCCGTGATCTCGAAGAACTCCCCGTGGGCCATCAGGGTAATCTGCCCGAAGTGTTCCAGCAGCTCGCGGTAGGCGGCGGCCACCGGGCGGGGCTGGCGGTTCAGGTCGTAGAGGCCACAGGCGTTGACGGTGCCGCGCTGCTCGGCCAGCTGGATGTCCCAGTCGATCTGGTCGATCAGGCTGTACCACGTGAAGCCCAGCACCGGCACGCCCTCCTGGCGCATGCTGAGCACGTTCATCCACTGTTTCCAGAGCCAGGCCGGCGCCTGTTCGGGGTCGAAGACGTTGGTCTCGGTGTGGAACACGGGCTTGCGGTAGCGCTCGTAGTAGGCGCGGGTGATCTGCGACCAGCCCAGCACGTCTTCGGCGATACAGACCGTGCCGTCGGGCTTCACGATCTTCTCGTTGCGGCCGTAATAGTCGTTGCCCATGATCTGGTGGCCCGGCGGCTCCCCGGCCATGAACCACTGGTATTCCTCGCGGGTCAGGCCGTTGTCCATCATGTACAGGCAGATGTCGGCGTCGGGCGGCACGGAATAGAGCAGGTCGAAGGCCAGGAAGCGCAGGCGGTTCTGCAGCGCGATCTCGGGGCGCCGGCGGGTGCTGGCGTCGTGCAGGAACTCGGCGCTCTCGCTCTGCACGATGATCGCGTCGGGCCGCACGCGGGCGATGGCGTGGCAGGCCAGGATGTTGGCGGCCGTGGCGTGCTTGAGCGCCGTGACGAAGCCGATCTCGCTCTTGAGCTGCTCGTTCCACAGGCCGTCGCGGCCGCTCGCCCGGGCGGTCACGTAGATCTCGTTCACCGGCGTGTAGTAGCGCACCCAGGGATACCGCCGGGCCACCGCCTCGACATAGGCGGCGAAGTGCACCGGCAGCTCGGGGTTCTGGAAGTTGCCCAGCCAGTCGGGCACCCCGAAGTGCAACAGGTCGAGGATCGGCGTGATGCCCAGGCGGCGCAGCTCGGCCATGGCCTGATCGGCGAATTCCCAGTCGTAGTGCCCCGGCCCCAAATGGACGCGGTGGTAGGGCAGGCCGTAGCGCAGGAAGCGCAGGCCCAGTTCCTTCACCAGCCGCAGGTCGTCGCGCCAGCGCTCGTAATGCCCGCATTCCTCCAGCTGGTCGCGCCGCACGCGGCCGCCCTGGATGGTGGGGTAGGAGCACTCGATCCCGGTGGCGAACATGAAGTTGCTGGCCTGGGCGCTGGGCAGGCCCGAGCCGTCGTGGCCCTGGGCGCCGCCGAATTCGTCCCCGGCGGCGGGGCCGCCCCCCTGACGCTGCTGGATGATGTCGAGAAAACTCGTGCTCATGTCTGCTCCAGGGCGCCCCGATCACAAGCACTCTCACCCTTTCGGCGGGCCGCCAGGAAGCCATCGGCGGTGCGCAGGGAGAGAGCCATGATCGTCAGGGCGGGGTTGACGCTCAGTGCGCTGGGAAAGGTCGAATTGTCGCTGATGTAGAGGTTCTCCAGGTCGTGGGCGCGGCCGTCGGGGCGCACCACGCTGCGGCGGGGGTCACGGCCCATGCGCGCCGTGCCGATCACGTGGGCCGAGCGCTCGAGCGTCCACAAACCGCTCGCTCCGGCGGCCGTCCAGAGGTCGGTCATCAGGCGGGTGGCGTGGGCGTTCATGCGGCGCTCGTTCTCGCCCCACGAGAAGTGGATGCGCGGTTTGGGCAGGCCGCGGCCGTCGGGTTCGTCCGAGAGTTCCAGGAAGTTGCCGGGCTGCGGCAGACAGTCGCCCAGAACGTTGATGCCGGCGGTGTGCCGGTAGCCGCGCATGTGCGAGGTCAGCGCCGCGCCCCAGGTGCCGGTACCGCGCGCGAACTGCGAGGCGTAGGTCACGGGCATCACACCGATGCTCTGCACGAGGTAACCGCCCGCGAAGTCCGCGCCCTCCGGGCGGTGGGTGTCCTCGGAGATCAGGGCGCCGGGGATGCCCTTGTGGGGCCGCACCTCCTCCTCCACCTGCCCCCACAGCTGGGTGCCCACGTGGGCCATGAAGTTGCGCCCGACCTGCCCGCTGGAGTTCGCCAGCCCGAGCCGCAGCAGCAGCCGGGGGGTCTCGATGGCGCCCGCCGCCAGAAAGACCGCCCCTGCCCGCACGCGGCGTTCCTGGCCACCCTGCCGGTACACCACGCCGGTCACGCGGTCGCCGCGCCGCTCCAGATCGGTCACGAAGCAGCCAGCGCGGATCTCGGCGCCGTGGCGGGTGGCCAGCGGCAGGAAGGTCACGTCCATGCTGGCCTTGGCCCCCACCGAGCAGCCGGCCTGACAGAACCCCCGGTTGGTGCAGGCGGGCCGCAGGCCGTAGCCCTCCTGCTCCTGCGGGCGGCTGAGCGCGGCGTTGGGAGCGGGCGAGGTGCGCAGGCCGACCGCCTCGGCCCCCCGCTGCATGAGCTGGGCCGCGCCGTTCAGGGGCAGCGGCGGGTGGGCGTAGCCCTGGCGGCGCGGCGGCCCCCAGGGATAGGTGGCCGGGCCGGACACGCCCAGAAAGCCCTCCAGCTCGTCGAAGTACCCCTCCAGCTTCGAAAACGCCAGCGGCCAGTCCTCGCCCACCCCGAAGGTGCGGCGTAGGTGGAAGTCGTCGGGCTGGGGGCGGGGCACGTAGGCGGTGTAGTGCAGGGTCGAGCCGCCCACGCCGCAGCCGGAATTGTTGTTGCCGAACGGGAGGGGGTTGGCCCCGGCCGAGAGCCGCTCGTCGCGCCAGAAGAGCCCGGCCTGGGCGCGTTCGTCGGTGGGCATGGCCTCTGGCGGGTGGGCCTCGCCCGCTTCCAGCGCGAGCACGCGCAGCCCCGCCTGAGCCAGCCGGGCCAGCAGCGGTGCGCCGCCCGCGCCCGTCCCGATCACCACGGCGTCGAAGTCCTGGCGCCCTGAACCGTGCGGCCCGCTGTCCTGCCGCCCCATGTCCCTCAAGTCAGCCATGACGCTCCGGACTGGGAGCGGCCCCGCCCACCTGTGGCTCCCACTCTTCGCGTTCGTCCAGCCCGATGCGCGTCCAGCCGGGAGCGTCGGCGAAGGGCGCCACCCCCAGGCTCACCTGCACGAGCGGATGACTGTAGTACACCTCGGTCAGCTCGGCCAGCAGATCCTCGAAGGCGTGGGGCAAGCGCTCCTGCAGGCGGCGGAGGTGTGCGTCCTGGCCCTCGCTGGGCTGATTCACGAAATCTACCGGTAGCACGTCCAGCAGCTCTTTCAGCGCCTCCAGGTCGGGCGGCGTGTCGTCGTAGCGCCAGCCGTCGCCCAGGCCACTCGCCAGTCGGTGATCCACCGCTCCCGCCAGGTCGGGCTCACCGGGAACGAACAGCGCGGGATCAGGGGGCACTAGGCGCCGGGCCACCGCCTGCAGCCGGCTGAACTCGTCGGCCTGCAGGGCACGCGGCTCGTGTCGTGCCTCTAGCCGCTCCTCCAGCACCTGCCGGGTAGGACTGGTGACGTGCGGGGACTTCAGGAGTTCGGCCAGGGTGGCCCCGGCGCCTTGTGGGTCGCGGCTCACGCGTCGCTCGACAGCTTGCCGCCCGTGACGTGCAGCAGGGAGCCCATCACGAACGAGCTGTCGGCGCTGGCCAGGAACACGTAGGCGGGGGCCAGCTCCTCGGGCTGTCCGGGGCGGCCCAGCGCGACCTCGTGGCCGAACTGCTGCACCTCCTCCAGCGGCATGGTGCCGGGGATGTTGGGTGTCCAGACCGGCCCCGGCACCACGGCGTTGATGCGGATGCCGTTGCCCAGCTTGCCGAACTGCAGGGCCAGCGCGCGGGTCAGGGCGTGGATGGCCCCCTTGGAGGCGCAGTAGTCCACCAGCAGCTCATTGCCGGTCTGCCCGACGATCGAGCCGGTATTGATGATCGCGTCGCCCTCCGACAGGTGCGGCAGCGCGGCCTGGATCATGAAGACGTAGCCGAAGAGGTTGGTCTCCAGCGTGCGCCGCAGCTGCTCCTCCCCGATGTCCAGGATGCTGGTCTGGGTTTTCTGGTAGGCGGCGTTGTTCACCAGGACGTTCAGGCCACCGTATTCCTGCACCGTGCGCTCCACGGCGTCCGAGCAGGCGGCCTTCCTCCGGACATCGGCCCGGATCACGAGGCACGACCCGCCCCGGGCCTCGACCATCGCGCGGGTGTCCTCGGCATCGGCGTCGTTCTCGTTGTAGACGATAGCGACCTGGGCGCCCTCGAGCGCATAGGCCAGCGCGACCGCGCGCCCGATGCCGCTGTCGCCGCCGGTGATCAGGGCGACCTTGCCGCGCAGCTTGCCGGCCGCCCGGTACTCGCTCAGCTCCGTCTGCGGCGCGATCGTCATCTCGGACTGCCTGGCCGGGTAGGGCAGCAGCTGGGCGTCTTTAAAGTCCTCCGCCTTCGGTCGCTCGGTCATCAGGCCTGCAGTGTCGGGGCCGGCTGGCGCGCTGTTTGTCGGCGATCCCACCGGCCCGCGCAGGCTCAAGGAACGCCCAAGGGTCAGGCCCGGAACGAGATACCCCGTCCGGGCCTGACTCTTGGGTCGGGCTGCGCTTCAGATTCTTAGAGGAGTGAGATCAGGCGCGAATCCGACATTCAGTCGCTGCTCTGAGGAGTGCCGGTTGGGCGGGCGTCCTGCGTCCCGGACAGGGTTCCTTGCGCTGCGCCCTGCACGCGGGGATCGACGACCAGCACCTCGTAGCGCAGTTCCACAGGCGTCTGCCGGGTCTCCAGCACGCTGCGCTTCCCGATGCGGACTTCCTCGACCACGAAGGGCTCGGTGGTCACCACGGTCTGCTCGTCGTAGAGCACCACCTCGCGCGACTCGCCCGGCTGGAGCAGGTCGTCCCCGATATAGACGGCCGGGCCACCCGCGCTGACCTCGATGTGCAGCACCTCGCGGCGCAGTTCGGTGGTGACCGTTTCCTGACGGGTCTGCACCTCGCGGCGCACCGTCACCTGGCCCCGCGGACTCCGCTCGCGCTTGACCTCGACCATCTCCTCGCGCAGTTCCAGCGTGCCCAGCAGGGTGACGTCCGGCGAGTTCCAGTCGGCCTCGGTCGCGGCCCTGACCAGTCCCTCGGACAGGCCCGGCAGATCGGCATTGTTCTGAGTCATGTTCCTCCTTCTATTTCCAGATATTCAATCGGAGACGGGGACGGCTCGCACCGCCCCCGCCTGAAGATGTCGAACAGGCCTCAGCGGCGGTCGATCTTGCCGTCCAGGGGATCTGCGGCGTCCTTCACAGCGTCCACACCGCGTTCCAGCGCGTTGCGACCGTCCTGCCCGGCGGCCATCTGGCCGTTGACTTCACCGCTGACCGCCACTTCTCCGGTGCGGGTCACGTCCAGCACCTCACGGCCCACGGTGTCGCTGATGGTCTGCTGCTGGGTCTCGGTGCGCTTGCCGATCTCGACCTCTTCGGTCACGTAGGCCTGCTTCTGGGCGGTGGCCCGCTCGGCCTCCAGATCCACCCGGATGGTCTCGGTGGCGGCGCCCAGCGTGACGTTGCCCTCGACCGGCCGGGGCTCGCTCACCGCGCGGCGCTCGATGACCACTTCCTCGTGCGAGACGTCCACGTTGACGTTCTCGGTGCGGGTCTCGACGCGCTTGCCGACCTCCACGCTGCCGGCCACGTACTTCTCCTTGTTGACCAGCAGGCGCTCTTCCAGCAGCTGCAGGCGCTGGGGCGTGGTGAACATCTTCTCGTCGCTGTAGTGGTCGGCGGCGCGGGGCGTGGCCGAGGCGGCCGCCGGCGCCACGTAGGCGTCGCCGGTCAGCGTGCGGATGTCGGAGACCTGGGCCTCGTCGTTGTAGTCCATGCCCGGCTCGTAGGCGGTCATGCCCTTGACCTGATCCTTGGTCAGGCTGTCGAGGTACACGCCGTCGTCTTCCATGCGGGCCATGCCCACGGGCACCACCACTTCACGGCTGGTGAACCAGGAACCCACCTCCACGACGATGTAGCGGATCTTGCCGCCATCCTCGGCCAGCAGCTCACGGACGGTGCCGATCTTCTCGCCGCCGCTGCCGTAGACGGCCTGGCCGATGACAGCCTCGTGGGTACCGGACAGATCGTAGTTGCGGTCGCGGACAAGATCGGACAGAGGGGTCATTTTCGTCATAGGAACTCCTTGAAAACAGGTGATCTGGCACCGGGTCGTAATGTTGTGGGCCGTGATCGAAAGTGTGGGGAGTCGATGCCCCCCGTACCTGCGGAAAGGATGAAGTTCTTAAAGTTGTGAGGCTCACTTAACAGCCCATGAACTTAAAGGAAGCAGTCCATGAAGCGCTCAGAGGCCCCCACCTCAAAGGTGTCCCGCACACTGGGCCTCATGACTTCCGGCACCTACTCCAACGACCCCCTCGCCAATCAGAACGCCAGTGAGCGTCTGCTCAACGAGGCCAACTCCCGTCCCCGCATCAGCTGGCGCGGCATCTTCGCCGGCGTCGTCGCCGGTATCGCCGTACAGGTCGCGCTGAGCCTTCTGGGAGTGGCCATCGGCGCGGGCACCATCGACACCGCCGGCGGCCTGGCCCTGAGCGCCGTGATCTGGGGCGCGCTGAGCCTGCTTATCAGCTCGTTCCTGGCGGGCTACACCGCCGTGCGCGCCGGCAACCAGGCCCTGGTCACGCGCGGCCAGTTCACGGGCCTGCTGACCGGCTTCCTGATGATGCTGGCGCTGACCCTGGTGCTGTCCAACGTGGTGCGCGGGCTGGTCGGCACTGCCAGCAACGTGATCGGCAGCGTGGCGACCGGCGCGGCCAACGCCGCCACGGCGGCCGGCTCCGCCGCCGCCGCCAATCCCGGCACCCAGGACGCTGCGCAGTCGCTGCTCGGTTCGCTCAACGCCGATACCATCGGCCAGATCATCGGCGAGGCCAGCCCCGGCCTCAGCGAGGAGCAGTCTACGGCCGCCGCCCGCGTGGTCAGCGGCATCATCACGCGCGCCGGCAACGACCTCGGCGAGAACCTGGGCAATGTCTCGAACGTCAGCGACTTCGTGACCAACCGGGTCAACAACATCCAGAATGCGCTGAGCGGCCCTGAATTCGTGACCCGTCTGACCCGCCAGGGCCTGACCCAGCAGCAGGCGCAGGCCACCCAGACCGCCATCGTGGCTCAGGCCAAGAGGGTGCAGCAGCAGGCCACCGACGCGGCGGAAGCGGCGGCGCGTATCGCCCGTCAGGCCGCCACCACCGCCGCCTGGGCCAGCCTGCTGGCCGCCGGCCTGATCATCGGCGCCTCGGTGCTGGGCGGCCACCGCGCCGCGAGCACCCGCGAGAAGATCCGCGACGCCGCCCAGAAGAGCTGAGGGCGCCGGAGACCGCATCGGAATACGAGAGTGCAGCGCCCCAGACGATTGGTCTGGGGCGCTCTCGTGAGAAGTCACGAGCAGGCCTATAGAGGGGACACCGCATGGATCACGCAGAAGGAACGTTGAGACGCTTTCGGGGAGAAGTGATGGCTGGCGTGGAGCAGACAGAGCCGGTGGAGGGGAATCAGCCCTGGGCGGCCAAGCCGGCTGCTCCCGCTGAGCTTCCACAGGTCGGGGCCGAGCCGGCGGCTGCAGCTGAGGCCGAGGTTCAGCCTCCTCCTCCGGCCTTCTCGTCATTCGTGCTGGGGGGCTTCGAGTGCTCGACCCACCGCCGACCCTCGGGCCGCCGCATCGACATCATCGACGCCACCGCCCACGACCGGCTGGCCCGGCAGGACTACGAGCGGCTGCGGGCCAGCGGGCTGGGCGGGGCCCGCGACGGCCTGCGCTGGCACCTGATCGAGACGGCGCCGGGACACTACGACTTCCGCAGCGCCCAGCTGCAGGTTGAGGCGGCGCGAGGGAGCGGCCTGACAGTGATCTGGGATCTGCTGCACTACGGCGTGCCCGATCACGTGGATGTCTTCGCCCCGGACTTCCCGCAGACCTTCGCCGCCTTCGCCCATGCCGCGACCACCTGGCTGCGGGCCCACACCCAGGGCGAACTGTGGCTGTGCCCGGTCAACGAGATCTCCTTCTTCGCCTGGGGCGGGGGCGACGTGGGGTATCTGCCGCCCTTCGCCCGGGGCCGGGGCCCGACCCTCAAGGCCAACCTCGTGCGCGCGGCCATCGCGGCGATGGACGCGGCCCGCGCGGTCGATCCGGCGGTGCGCTTCGTCCACGCCGAGCCGCTGATCCAGGTGACGCCCCACCCGGAGCGCCCCGACGAGGCCCACCACGCCCGGATCGTCCACGACTCCCAGTACGAGGCGCTGGACATGTTGATGGGCCGCGTCCGGCCCGAGCTGGGCGGCGCCCCACACTACGTGGACGTGGTGGGGGTGAACTATTACCCCTACAACCAGTGGCGGCACCACGGCGACCACGGCCAGCGCGAGGTGCTGCCCCTGGGCCACCCGGACGCGCGCCCCCTGGCCTCGCTGCTGGGCGAGGTGTATGCCCGCTTCGGCCGGCCGCTGCTGATCGCCGAGACGGGCACAGAGGACGAGGCGCGGGCGCCCTGGTTCGAGGAGGTGGCGACCCAGGCCCTGCGGGCCGCGCGGGCCGGCGTGCCGGTGCTGGGAGTCTGCCTGTATCCCGTGGTGAACCACCCGGGCTGGGACGACGACCGCCACTGCCACAACGGCCTGTGGGACTACCCGGATGAACTGGGTCACCGCGCGGCCTACGGCCCCCTGGCCGACGCCGTGACGCGGGTGCTGCGGGCCGCCGCCCGGGCCGAGGGCGAGCCCGCCGAGGAGGTAGCGCCCACGCCGCCGGACGCCCGCACCGCGCTGGACAGCGCCCGCGCCCGCTTCCGGCAGGCGCTGGAGACGATCGAGGCCGAGGCCGACGCCCGGGGCGCCGACGGCGCCTTCCCGGCCGCGTCGTTCGCCGCGCTGCGGGACGCCGGGCTGCTCACAGTCACGCTGCCCCCACCAGACGGCGGCGACGGGCTCGCAGGCCCCGGACTGCTGGAACTGCTGCGCTCGGTCGGGCGGGCCAGCCTGAGCGTCGGCCGCGTCTACGAGGGCCATCTCAATGCCCTGGAGCTGATCGCCCGCTACGGCACCCCGGAGCAGCGCACGCAGGCAGCCCAGGACGCCGGCCACGGTGAACTGTTCGGCGTGTGGAACACCGAGGAGGCGCCGGGCGTGGCCCTGGTCAGTCGGCCCGACGGGGGCTGGACACTGAGCGGCGCCAAGGCCTTCACCTCCGGGGCCGGGTTCGTGGGCCGGGCGCTGGTGCCGGCCGAGCTGCCCGGCGGCCAGGGGCGCACGATGGTGCTGCTGCGTGGCCCGGTGCCCCCCGAACGCTTCGATCCCGCCTTCTGGACGCCGCTGGGGATGCGCGCCACGCTCAGCCTGCGCGCCGACCTCACGGGCCTGCCGGTGGAGCCCGGCGACCTGATCGGCCCACCCGGCGCCTACTACGCCCAGCCCGAGTTCGGCGGCGGCGCCCTGCGTTTCCTGGCGGTGCAGCTGGGCGGCGCCGACGCGCTGCTGGAGGCCGGCTGCAGCGCGCTGCGCCAGATCGGCCGGGCCGGCGACGACGTGCAGCGCCTGCGCTTCGCCGAACTGGCCGCCGGACTGGAGGCCGCCTGGCAGACCGTGCTCCAGGGCGGGCGGCTGCTGGCCCAGTCCCGGTTGGCCCACCTCCAGCGGGAACCGTCCCAGGGGAGCGAGGCCACGCTGGCCTATATCCACCTCGCGCGGATGGTCACCGAGGACGCCTGCCTGCGCTGCGCCGAGGGCATCGAGCGGGCCGTGGGCGCCCGCGGGCTGCTGCAGCCGGGCATCACCCGCCGCCTGCTCGACCTGCGGATGTACCTGCGCCAGCCGGCTCCCGACGCCGCCCGGCTGGCCCTGGGCCGCCACGTGCTGGAAGGGCCGGGCTGGCCCGACGCGGGTTGGAGCCTGACCGGGGACACCCTGTGAGCGCGCGGATCACGCGGGAGACGCGGACACACGTCCAGATCCAGCCGGACGAGGTGAAGCTGCTCGACCCCCGCACCCTGCCGGGCCCGGTCTGGGTGGTCTCCCCTCACCCGGACGACGAGGCGCTGGGCTGCGGGGCCCTGATCGCGGCGCTGACCACGCTGGGGCAGGACGTCTGGGCGCTGCTGGTGAGCGACGGCGCGGCCTCCCATCCGGGGTCGCGGGCCTTCCCGCCCTCCCGGCTGAGCGCGCTGCGCCTGAGCGAGTGGCGCGCCGGGCTGGCCGAGCTGGGGGTGCCCCCCGAGCACACGCAGACGCTGAACCTGCCCGACGGAGCGCTCGACCGCTGCGACCCGGCGGTGATCCGGCCCCGGCTGCAGGCGGCGTTCGCCGGGGCGCCGCCGCGCACCCTGCTGCTGCCCTGGCGGCGTGACCCCCACCCGGATCACCGCGCCTGCTGGACGCTGCTCATGGCCGCGCGCCCGGCGGGATGCCGGGTGCTGGGCTACAGCGTGTGGCTCACCGAACGGGGCACCCCGGACGACTGGCCGCCCGCCGACGAGGCCCGGCCCTGGGCCTTCGAGATCGGCGGGGCCGCCGCCCGCAAGAGCCGGGCGATCTCCGCCCACGCCTCTCAGCTCGGCCTGATCCAGGACGACCCGGGCGGCTTCACGCTCGCCGAGGCCATGGTCGCGCGGGCGGTGCGTGGCCCGGAGCGGCTGTTCGAGCCCCTGGAATCGGGTGGAACCGCTGAGTCCCTGTCGCGCCAGGACGGGGCCCCGTGACCCTACCCGACGACTACTTCGAGGACGTGTACCGCGCCAACGCCGACCCCTGGCAGTTCGAGACCAGCGCCTACGAGGCGGCCAAGTACGAGCGCACCCTGGCCGCCCTGCCCCGGGCCCACTACGGGCGGGGGCTGGAGGTCGGCTGCTCGATCGGGGTGCTCACCTCCCGGCTGGCCGGGCGGGTGGAGCAGCTGCTCAGCCTGGACGTCAACGACCGGGCCCTCAGCGCGGCCCGCGCCCGCAACGCGGCCCATCCCCACGTCCGCTTCGAGCGGCGCCGCCTGCCCGGCGGCCTGCCCCCCGAGTCCTTCGACCTGATCGTGCTCTCCGAGGTGCTGTACTACCTCTCGCCGGAGGATCAGCAGAGGGCGCTGGACGAGGTGCTGGCCCGCCTGGCGCCGGGCGGGACGGTGATTCTGGTGCACTGGACACCGCCCGTTCACGACTATCCGCAGACCGGCGATCAGGTTCACGAGGCCGCGCTCCTCCGCTTCGGGCAAACGCTGAAGTACCTCCACGGCGAGCGGCACGGCGACGGGCGGCAGGGCTACCGGCTGGATGTCTGGGTTGAGCCCTCATGAGACCGGCTCTCCGGCAAGGGGCTCTGGCACAGGAGGCCAGCCTCGCCAGAAGCCGTGCCTTCGCTGGAACCGATGTCCCGGCCGGGCGTGCCGGAAGCCTGCGGCTGAGTCTGTGGCGCGGGCATGGGACGTGACCGGAGACCGGTGACCGTCTCCCCTGGAGACACCTCCGCCAGGGCCTGGCGCAACGCCCGCAGGGCCTGGGTCACGGGCTCGGCGGGATAGCGCTCCCTCCACAGCCCGCCCTGCTCGCGGGCCCGGTGGGCGTGGTGCAGCGCCAGCCCCAGACGCGGGGCCTCCAGGGCGTCCCGCAGGGCCTGCTCGGGCAGCATCCAGTGGTGGCCGATCCGGGCCAGCATCGGCCCAGACTGCCTGATGCCGGACTGCTCAGTGCCTGTATGTCGGGTGCCCGCGTGCCCATACACGGCCCGGAGCGCCGCCTCGGCCCGCGCCAGTGCGGCGACCTCTGCGGCACCGGGCACCGTCCAGCACTCCGGGCCGTTCTGCCACTCCTGCAATTGCGTGGAAAGCCCCACGGGCACCCGGCCGCTCAGGCGGGCACTGGTATAGGCCCGTGCCTGAAGCGTGTGGCGCAGGGGCAGGTCGGCGTGCCTCAGCGCCTGCACCAGCGCGACGTCCTCCAGGCAGGGCACCTCGGGCAGGCCGCCCACCGCCCGGTACGCCCAGACGTGCAGGGCGAGGCTGGCCCCGAAGTGCTGCCAGTGCCTGGGCCAGGGATCGTGCGGATCGGGGTCGAGCCGGGCCGTGAGCTGCGTGGCGGCCCAGCGGTACGCGCAGTCGAGCAGATGGGTGTGGCGGATGGGTGCGCTCAGGCGGGCACGCTCCCCCGGATCGAGCATCAGCCGGCCCGCCGAGGCCGCCGAGCAGCGCAGCGGCGCGAGCAGCCCCGCCAGCCAGTCCGGGTGCGTCAGGGTGTCGGCGTCGGTGGAAACGATGATCCCCTGCTCCCCGGCGAGGTCGGCGGCCAGATCCAGGGCCAGCCGGCGCGCGCCGCCGACATTGGCCTGCGGCAGCGCGAGCGTGACCTCATGGACGTGAAGGTCGAGTCCGGCGGGCCGAGTGCGGCGCCCCACCTCGGCGGTTTCGTCGCGGCAATTGTTGGCCAGCAGGAGAACTGAGAAGGGGGGCAATGGCCCCCGCTGCGCCGCGAGCGCATGCAGGGCCCGCGAGATGCGCATGGCCTCGTCCCGTGCGGGCAGGGCGATCACGATCTGCGGGGGGGGTGGGGGGGCCACGGGCCGCCCAGGATAGCGGGCGGCTCGCCTGCCGTCTTGAGCCTGGCTTACAGCCGACTAGACGTGTTTCCCGCCCGTGAGTGGCTCTGTGTGTGAGGGGTGGCAGGAACGCAGGCCCTCCAGGGCGCACATTTCTGAGCGGAACCGACTCCGGGGCCGTCCCAGGGACACAAAAGCGTGAAGAACTCTTGAACATTTTCTCTGCTCAGCCGTTAGTTCCATTGAGAAGCGTGAAATGAAGCTGACGCCGGCTGGATCTATAGTCGGGATCAGTTGGGCCCCGCCGCCCGCTTCCTACCCCCCCAAGTCATTCCATACCGCCCGGATCCGGGAGGAGGCCTGTTCGTGTCAATCGCTTTTTTCCCCCAGCACTCCCCCGTCCCCGCCCTGCTGGTACTCTCCCATCTGCGCTGGGACTTCGTGTTTCAGCGGCCCCAGCATCTGCTGACCCGCGCCGTGCGCGAGCGTCCGGTGTACTACATCGAGGAACCGGTCTTCGGCGAGTGGGACGACTCCCTGGAGGTCAGGGCCGACGCCTCTGGCGTGCAGGTGCTCCGGCCCCACATCCAGGCCGGCCACCCGGCCGCGCAGTCGCAGGCCCGCACGGCGGCGCTGCTGGAGCGCTTCGTTCAGGAAGAGGGCCTGCAGGAATACGACCTGTGGGTCTACACCCCGATGGAGCTGCCGGTGGCCGACCGCCTGAACCCGCGCCTGACCGTGTACGACTGCATGGACGAGTTGGCCAACTTCCGCGGCGCCCCGCCCGAGCTGAGGCAGCGCGAGGCCGACCTGATGGAGCGCGCCGACCTGATCTTCACGGGCGGCCACCGCTTGTACGAGTCCAAGCGGCGGCACCACCCGGATGCCCACGCCTTTCCGTCCAGCGTCGATGCCCGGCACTTCGCGCAGGCCCGGCTGGGGCCGGCCGATCCGGCCGATCAGCAGGACATCCCGCATCCCCGTCTGGGCTTCGCCGGGGTCATCGACGAGCGGCTGGATATCGGCCTGCTCAGCGAACTGGCGAGCACTCACCCCGAGTGGCAGTTCGTCCTGATCGGGCCGGTGGTCAAGATCGACCCGGCCAGCCTGCCGCGCCTGGACAACGTGCACTTCCTGGGCATGAAGTCCTACACCGACCTGCCCTCCTACCTGGCCCACTGGGACGTGGCCCTGATGCCGTTCGCCCGCAACGAGGCCACGGAGTTCATCAGCCCCACCAAGACGCCCGAATATCTGGCGGCCGGGCTGCCGGTGGTCTCCACGGGCATCCATGACGTGATTCGTCCGTACGGCGACAAGGAGCTGGTGCGGATCGCCGAGGGCGCCGGGGCCTTCGGGGCCGCCTGCGCCGCCGCGCTGGCCGAAGCCGGCACGCCCGCGGCCGAGCAGCGCCTGGCGCGCGCCGACGCCTTCCTGGCCACGCAATCGTGGGACAGGACGTGGCAGGCCATGCAGGCCCACCTGGCCCGCGCTGCCCAGCGCCACTCCGATGAGGCCCGGCGTCTGGCCCAGGGCTTTGCGGCGGCCGCCGATGACTGAGCCCCGCACCCTGCCCCAGGACACGCCTGAGAACATGATGCAAGCCCCCCTGGAGGCCAACGACATGCAGACCGGATGGCTCGACTCGGCCACCGCGGGCTTCGACTACCTGATCGTGGGCGCGGGCTTCGCCGGCTCCGTCCTCGCCGAGCGGCTCGCCCGCGACGCCGGCAAACGCGTGCTGGTCGTGGATCGGCGTCCCCACATCGGGGGCAACGCTTACGATCGCTACGACGATGCCGGGGTGCTCATCCACCCCTACGGCCCGCACATCTTCCATACCAACAGCCGCGACGTGTTCGACTACCTGTCGCGCTTCACGGCGTGGCGGCCCTACCAGCACCGGGTACTCGCCAGCGTGGACGGCCAGCTCCTGCCCATCCCGATCAACGTCGATACCGTCAACCGCCTGTACGGCCTGAACCTCACCGCCTTCCAGGTCGAGGAGTTCTTCGCGTCGGTGGCGGAGCCGGTCGAGAAAGTGAAGACCAGTGAGGACGTAGTGGTGAGCAAGGTCGGCCGCGACCTCTACAACAAGTTCTTCCGCGGCTACACCCGCAAGCAGTGGGGCCTCGACCCCAGCGAGCTGGACGCCTCCGTCACGGCGCGCGTGCCGACCCGCACCAACCGCGACGACCGCTACTTCGCTGACACCTACCAGGCCATGCCGATGCACGGCTACACCCGGATGTTCGAGGCGATGCTCGATCACCCGAACATCAAGGTGATGCTGAACACCGACTACCGCGAGATCCAGGACTTCATCCCCTGGCAGCACATGATCTACACCGGCCCGGTCGACGCCTTCTTCGACTACCGCTACGGGAAGCTGCCTTACCGTAGTCTGGAATTCGTGCACGAGACCCACGCCACCGAGCAGTTCCAGGCCGTGGGCACCGTGAACTACCCCAACGACTACGCCTATACCCGGATCAGCGAGTTCAAGCACATCACGGGACAGACACACGCGCAGACCAGCGTGGTGTACGAATACCCCCGCGCCGAGGGCGATCCCTACTACCCGGTGCCGCGCCCCGAGAACGCCGAGCTGTACCGCCGCTACGCCCAGGACGTCCAGAACACCCCCAACGTGACCTTCGTGGGCCGGCTGGCGACCTACCGCTACTACAACATGGATCAGGTGGTGGCCCAGGCGCTGGCGACCTATCAGAAGCTCCTGGGCGGCGCTGCCGCCGAGACCGCCGACACCCGGAGCGAGGTCGGCAGCCGCTGACGATCCGGGGACGAGAGACATCGTCAACGAGACCATGCGTGCCTGATCCCTCAGCGCACGCATGTTCGTTGTTCTCTCCTGTGGTTGTCGGATGGCGGGCTCACCATGCCCAGATGTGCCTTGATGTCTCATGTTGATCAGAACGGGGGCATGTGAAATCAGCTCAGGAGGAGCGACAGCACTCGTCAGTCTGCCGCTCCTCCCGGTTCCTGTCGGCGGATGGTGCTGTTCAGCCGTTCACCACGTCGCCACCGTTGGGGTGGAGCACCTGTCCGGTGATGTAGGTGCTGTCCTCGGAGGCCAGGAAGACGTAGCTGGGCGCGACCTCCGAGGGCTGCCCGACCCGCTCCAGTGGCGTGTTCTCCCCGTGAGCCTGCACACGCTCCGCATCGAAGGTGCTGGGAATCAGCGGCGTCCAGATCGGCCCCGGCGCCACGGCGTTCACGCGGATGCCCTGTTCGGCCAGGTTGCCGCTCAGGCTGCGCGTGAAGGCCACGATGGCCCCCTTGGTGCTTGAATAGTCGAGCAGCTGCGGGCTTCCCTTGTAGGCGGTCACGCTGGTCGTGTTGATGATCGCGTCGCCGCGCTGGAGATGGGGCGTGGCGGCCTGCACCAGATAGAACATGGCGAAGATGTTGGTGCGGAACGTGCGTTCCAGCTGCTCCGGGGTGATCTCGCTGATGGTGTCCTGGGGGTGCTGTTCGGCGGCGTTATTGACCAGGATGTTGAGACCCCCGAGTTCCCTGACGGTGCGCGCCACGGCGTCACGGCAGAACTCCACGTCGCCGATGTCGCCGGCGATCAGCAGCCCCCGGCGACCCTCGGCCTGCACCATCTTCAGGGTGTCCTGGGCGTCCTGGTGCTCGTCGAGATAGAGAATGGCCACATCGGCGCCTTCCCGGGCGAAGTGGACGGCGACCGCACGCCCGATGCCACTGTCGCCCCCGGTAATCAGGGCGACTTTGCCTTCCAGTTTGCCGCTGCCCCGGTAGCCCTCGCGGATCACGACCGGCGCCATGCTCATCTGGGCTTCGCTGCCGGGCTGCTGCTCCTGGGTCTCGGCGGGGGGCTTGGTGGGAAGTTCGGACGTCGGAGCGGTTTCGGGCTGACCTGAAGTCGACATGCTGGGTACCTCGCTGCTGGATTGGAAGGTGAGGAGACCGCCGTAGCGGCACTTTTCGCCGTCGCAGGGCAGTGTGACGGCCCACCGGTTCAGACAGTCGAGAATTGGCTCAATCCGGGTTTATCTGCGTCCGCGTAGGCGTCCAGTGACGTGGCCGCGGCTTCGACCCCGGAGGTTCAGGCCCGAGCGTTCAAGCTCGGGGGCGGCAACCGATGAAAGAGGAACTGCCTCTGGCGCGACCTGGAGGCACCTCCTCTTTTGTCCGGGGCACTCCGAACCGGCAGCGAGCCATCAGGCCGAGCGGCGGACGCCCGCCTGGACGAGAGCAGCCTCGGGATCTGAGCCCCCGGCTCGCCTGTCTGTCCTGACACTCTGCAGAATCAGGTCATGACCCCCGAGCCTCCGCCGCCCCGGCTCCCCACCGGACTGCCTCTTACACCGGACAGGACAGTCAGGTGGCCTGACCGTGTCCGACCCACTGGCGGGCCGACCAGGCCTGGTGGTACTGCTCAGGCACCGGATCGTCCCACTCGGTCTCCAGCCCGCTACGGGGGTGGCCCCGGGACAGGGAAAACACGGCGGCGGTGATCAGGGCAGCGAGTTCAATGCACACAGCGGTGAGCAGCAGGGTCATGACACATCTCCTCTAAAGGCCCGTGGGCCTGTGGGGGGATTGGCTTCAAAGGGGGATGCGTCAGACATCCTTTATCAGACAGGGGTGGACGCCGCCATCATGACTCATCGAACCCCTGCCGCGCCACTCCTCGGTACAGACAGCCGGCCACAGCGATGACCCGGCCGACGGGGGGAGCTGCCACCCCATCAGGCGAAGCTCCACTCAAGGGAGGCTGAAGAGAGTCTGCATGGGCCTTTTCCCGGCGGAGGCGTAGGGTCGGAGCTATGGAATCTACGTCGGCATCGGTGAGAGTCTGGCAGCTTCTGGTGGCCAGCGGGTGCGAGCAGCTGAACACGGCGCGGGTGCTGGACTCCGGCCTCACGCTGCACTGCGTCGAGATCCGTCAGGGGGGCCGGACGCTGGCCCTCGGAGAAGACCCCATCATCCGGGTCGCCCTGCTGCGGGCGATGCTGGAAGCCGTGCAGGTGGCCCAGCTGCCCCCTCAGGGCACTTGCTCCCAGCAGTCGAACCAGATCGCACCCACCGATGACCGGCTGGACTCGCCGCAGGTGTGGCAGCGTGACCCCCTGGACGCGTCAGGCTCAGCGTTCTCTCTGCACGGCTGAGGGAGGCATTCTCCACCTTTTCCAGGAATGGAAGATGGCGGCGCCCGATCCAGACGCCGCCACTTCAGCCACGGTTTTCATCCCTTGCCGGGAACAGGGGTCACCGGCACGCCCACCAGGCTCATCCAGACTCAGCGGACGGCAGCAGTCTCCGCCTGACCCTGAGCGGGCTCCTGCTCCTCGACGACCGTCAGGCGTACCGTGACGTCGCCGCGCAGGGCCCGGCTGTAGGGGCAGACCTTGTGGGCCTCGTCGACCATATGCCGCGCCTGCTCAGGACTCAGGCCCGGCAGGACGATCTGCAGCTCGATCTCCAGCACGTACCCCAGGTCGTCGCTCCGCAGCCCGACGATCCCGGTCACGCGGGACGAGCCGAAGCTCACCTTGTCCCGGCGCGCCACGACCCCGATGGCGCTCTGGAAGCAGGCCGCGTACCCGGCCGCGAGCAGCTGCTCGGGGTTGGTGCCTACGCCGCCGTCTCCGCCGATCTCCTGCGGCACGCTGAGTTTGACCGCCAGGTGGTGGTCGGGCGACTCGATATACCCCGCACGGCCGCCGTGGGCGGTGGCGCGGGTCTGGAACAGCAGCTTGGGCTGGCTTTCGGCACTCATGGCCCCACCGTAGGCGAGGCCGCCGTGCCAGACGGTCAGCACGATCACCGTGTCAAGGTTGGGCCAACAGTGGGCACGACTTCCAGGGCCGGCCTGCGCCAGTGCGGGCCGATGGTCACCGGGTCGCCGTGAGCTGAGACTGGGATGCTTCGCCGTTTTCAACACGCGGCCTCGAACCTGCAGCCCACGCTGTCGTTCCTCCCAGACTCCACATTTACCCCATCTGGCCGCAAAGGTTAAGAACTCGCGGGCAGCTCCACGACGAGATCTCTGGGCGGTGGAGGGCAGGAGGCCGCCCGGTTTCTAGGGCACAGATCCGTGACCCCCAATCCGGTTGGCCGAAGGGCCCTCACGAGCCACGGCAGGCTCCAGACCGTCGCGTACTGAGCCTTTCGGCTCGATCTCGAGAGCCTCCCCTGCCGGAAATTGCGATGAGCAGAGTATGTGAACTTGATAACCCACGGTCAGCTATCCAGGGGGTTCAATCTTTTACCTGAGATGAATGAGAGTGCGATGTGGAATGATCACACCCGTACTGGGGGGGGGTCAGACAACTCCAATTGCAATCCAACCTTTCATCCTTCACACTGCGGGGTAGACATCCCCCCCGGTATTGAATCGCTCCACGCATCGACACCCTGGTGTCCCGATGCTGCATTCGGAAGTTTCGCCGCAGCCGTCGCTCATCTCTCTACCATCTCGTTATCATGAAGGAGACCACTGTGAAGACCCGTACCCGCACCTCCCTGACGGCAGCCGCCCTGGCCCTGAGTGTCCTGCTCGCCTCCTGCGGCACCACCTCGACGCCCCAGGTGGCCCGCACGACTTCAGGCCCCGACGCGGTGCTGACGGTGAAGAATCCCGGCTCCGCCAGCGACGCGCAACTCGAAGCGCAGTACAACGGTATCCTGATTACCCGCACGCCTGATTTTGCCCTGCTGGGCGTCAGCGGCGCGAAGTCGAACCTGCGGTCGCTGGGCGCCAGCACCGACGTCGATCGAAACGTCAACGTCTTCCGGGTCGGCAAGGGCCAGCCCGCTTCGGGCACCGTCTCTGGAAACGGTTCGGTCGGGCTCTGGGGCTGGGGCTCCGTGGGCCTGTGGGGCTGGGGTTCGGTCGGCCTGTGGGGCTGGGGCTCCGTGGGGCTGTGGGGCTGGGGTTCGGTCGGGCTCTGGGGCTCGGGCTCGGTGGGCCTGTGGGGCAACGCCGTCTTCCAGCCGGTGCCGCAGAACACGGCCACCTGGCGCCAGATCGGCCTCGACTCCGTCCAGAGCGCCGGGCGGGCCACCGGCGAGGGCATCACGGTGGCGATTCTGGACACCGGCGTCGATCTGACGCACCCGGCCTACGTGGGGATGTTGACCGATCCCAGCACCTGGCGGGACTTCGTGGCGAACGACGACACCCCGCAGGATGAAGGGGAACTGGGCACCGGACTGACGGGCCACGGCACGGAAGTGGCGGGCATCATCGCCCAGATCGCCCCCGGTGTGAAGCTCATGCCGCTGCGGGTGCTGAACCAGAGCGGCAGCGGGGACGTCTCGTCGGTGAGCGCGGCCATCGTCTGGGCCGTGAACCACGGAGCCAACGTCATCAACCTGAGCCTGGGGGCCGACGCGCCCGTCTCGGCCGTCACGCAGGCCATCAACTACGCGAACAAGAAGGGTGTGGTCGTCGCCGCCGCTGCCGGCAACAGGGGCACCGAGGGCCTGGACTACCCGGCCGCCCAGTTCTCCACTATGCCGATGAACCTGGCCGTGGGCAGCGTCAACTCCGCCGACACCAAGAGCAGTTTCTCCCAGTACGGCGCCGCGCTGGAACTCCTGGCGCCGGGCGAAGGGGTGTACGGCCCCGCCCCGCAGAGCCGACTGGCCGCGTGGAGCGGCACCAGCATGAGCACGCCCATGGTGTCGGCTGGTCTGGCGCTGGGCATGGGCCTGGGTGCGACCGGCCAGCAGACGGCGGCCGCCCTGACCACCGCCGCCAGCAAGGTCAACACCGTGAGCGACAATGCCCCCTACTCCGGCAAGCTCGGCAGCGGGCGCCTGAATCTCGACGCCGCCCTGAGCGCCCTGGGACGCTGACCTCTCCCCGGCGGCTCAGTGTCCCTGCACTTCATGGGGACGCTGAGCCGCTGTGTGAGGATTCTGCAAGTCACCCTCACCTAAAATGCCGGCGTGTTGAGCGAGCCCCACCGTTCATCGGCGCCGGTGAGCGCTCCAGATCCCGTCGCCCCGCCCAGCGAGGCACTGGTCGCCGTCGATCCTGTCGTCAGCCACGCCCGGGCCTCCGGCGTGCGGATGGTGGCGTCTCCCTCAGTGCCAGCAGGGTACCCGCCGGCTCCCCTGCTGGCGCAGGCCGACCTGCAGGCCGCCGAAGCCGCCCTGAGGGCTGGACAGGCCCGAACCGCGCTCACGTTTCTCGACGCCGCGGCCGCGACGCTTCCCGTGACTGACCTGCTGGCCCGCTCGCACCATCTGCGCGCCCAGGCGCTGCTGATGTCCGGTGAGACCGACGAGGCCCAGCGGTACCTCGCGATGGCGATCCGGGTGGCGGTGCGGGCCGGACAGGCCGATGTCCAGGCTGAGGCGCTGAACCTCCGGGCCCAGATCGAACATGGACGCGGGGACAGCCTGCTGGCCCTGGCCACCCTGGAGACCGCCCAGCGGCTGCGCGCCGAGCATGGGGACGTCGCGGGCGAGATCCGATCCGCCTGCAACCGCGCGCTGATCCAGATCGCCCTGGGTCAGCACGCCGAGGCCCTGGAGATCCTGCAGTGGGCCCTGCAGCGGCTGCCCGGCAGCCAGACCCCGCTGGTGAGCGACCTGTACGTCCACAGCAACCTGGGGCTGCTGCTCGAGGGCATGGAGAGGCTGGACGAGGCCGCCGGGCACTACCTGCACGCCCGGGATTCGGCGCTGGCGGCAGACGATCTCGCCGCGCACGCCACCATGTCCCTGAACGCCGGGGAGATCTTCCGCAAGCTGGGCCGGCCCGACGCCGCCGATCTGCTGGGCGCCGCGCTCAGGGCCGCAGACGACCTGGGCCTGCCCAGGGTTCGGGCGGGCGCCCTGCACAGCCTCGGCCTGCTGCACTCGGGTCTGGGGGACCACGACGCGGCCGACCGTTACCTCCTGCAGGCCGAGGAACTCGCGCAGACGAGCAGTGATCTCGACGCCCATCTGGAAGCCACGCTGGGCCGCGCCAAGAACTGGCTGGCCAGCGGGCGCCGCGACCTGGCCCAGCGTGGCCTCCACCACGCCCTGAAGCTCGCCACCGAGGGCACCCGGCCCCAGGCCGCCTACGACGCGCACCTGCTGCTGGCCGACGCCCACGAGGGCGACGATCCCCGGGCCAGCTTGCACCATCTGCGGCAGGCCACCGCGCTGGAACGCGACCAGCGGGCGCTGGCGCTGGCACAGCAGGCCCAGGCACTGGCCCGGGACGCCCGGCTGAACAGCGCCCGGCTGGACGCCGAGCACGAACGCCAGCTCCGAACCATCAGCGACCAGGCCCGGATGGACGCCGAGGCCAAGGTGCAGGCGCAGGTGGAGGAGCTGGAGCGTGGACGGCTGCGCGACAGTGTCACCGGCCTGCCCAACCGGCTGCTGCTGCGGGTGCTGATCGGCCAGGACATCCGTGAACAGAGACCCCACTCCCTGGTGATCCTCGACTTCGACCGCTTCCGGGGCATCACCGACACGCTGGGTGAGGCGGCCAGCGACGAACTGCTGCGGCAGGTGGCCGGGCGGCTGGAAGGGCTGCTGGGCAGCGGAGAGACCCTGGCCCGCGTCAGCAGCGACGTGTTCGCCGTGCTGATCAGGGGCGAGCACGAGAGCGCCGTGCTCAACCGCCGGGCCCGGCAGTTCATGGACGCCTTCACGTCCGAGTTCAGCGTGGGCAGCGCCGAGGTGGTGATCTCGGCCAGTATCGGGGTCGCCCACTTTCCCCAGCACGCCCGCGACGCCGACGACCTGCTGCGCGCCGCGCATGTGGCGGCCCGCGAGGCCACGGAGGGCGGCGGCATCCAGGTGTATTCCCCTCACCTGCCCAGCGCCGGGGGCCGGAGCGCGGTGCTGAGCATGGAAAGCGGTCTGGCCCGCGCCCTCGAACGGCGCGAATTCGAGCTGCACTTCCAGCCGCTGGTGGACGCCGCGGGTGGACAGGTGGTGACGGCCGAGGCGCTGCTTCGCTGGAACAGTGCCGCGCTGGGCCGACGCTCTCCGGCGGAGTTCATTCCGCTGCTGGAGCGCAGTGGCCTGATCGTGCCGGTCGGCGACTGGGTGCTGCGCGAGGCCTGCCGTCAAGCGGCGGCCTGGGACGGGGTACGGGTGGCGGTGAACCTCTCGGCCCGGCAGTTCATGGGGGGCGGCCTGGCCGAGAGCGTCCGCCGCGCGCTGGCAGAGAGCGGACTGCCGGCGGAGCGGCTGGAACTGGAGATCACGGAGAGCCTGATGATGCAGTCTCCGGAGCGGGCCGTGCGCCTGCTGAGCGAGCTGAAGCGAACGGGCGTACGCGTGGTGCTCGACGACTTCGGCACAGGTTTCTCGAACCTCAGTTACCTGCACACCTTTCCGCTCGACGGCCTGAAGATCGACCGGAGTTTCGTGGTGGCGCTGGGTCAGAGCGAGCGGGCCGGATCGATCATCGCGGCCATCGTGCAGATGGGCCACGCGCTGGGCCTGGACGTAGTGGCCGAGGGCATCGAGACCAGCGAACAGCATGGCGCGCTGCGGCGCCTGGGCGTGCCGGTGCTGCAGGGCTACCTGTTCGGCCGTCCCCAGGCCCGGTGGCGTCCCTGAAGACGTTGCTCTGAAGGGCGTGGATTGACCCACCCGACCTGAAGATCCGGGGCGCCGGCCAGTCTGCGGAGACTCCGCTCCGACGCTCTGCCATCTCACCGGTGATCCAGCTCCACCAGCTGCCGCGCTTCAGGGAGCGGCTTGAGGGCCCGGTACATCGACCACCAGACGGTCAGCTCATCCATGACCGGGCGTAGCGTCTGCCCCCGTTCCGTCAGGGAGTAGAACACGGCCGTCGACTCTCCCTGGCGCCTCAGATAGCCGGCCTCGGTCAATTCCTGAAGGCGGTGGAGCAGGCTTCGGCGGCTCACCAGGCGCACCTGCTCGCTCAGGTCGCGCACCCGCAGCGGAGCGGCCATCAGGGCATAAATGATGGCCAGTGATCCCGTGCGCTGGAGCAACACGTAATCGGCGTGGCCCTGCCCGGCCGCACGCCGCTGCCCCCACAGCTCCATCTGCCTGAGCACGCTGAAACTGGCCCGCCCGGCGGGCAACAGGGCGTACAGCTTGCCTTCACGTGTCACCAGTTGCCAGCGTTGCAGGTCGCGCAGGCGGGCCGACAAGGTGCCCGAACTGGCGATGCCTGTCTGTCCGAGCAGGGCGCTGAAGCTCTGCGGGCCCTCGATCAGCGCCAGCAGCAGATGCGCCACGTACTTTGTCTGAAAAATCGACAGCACCAGGGCCATGTCCACGGTCGGCTGATCCGCGCTCGATGGCCGGCCCGTGGGGCGTTCCTTATCCGGGGAGTGGGCGCCGCTTAAGCCCCTGGGCATGGTCTCACCGGGTCAGTCTACTGTCGAAAGTGGTCGGCCGACCGCAGATTTGAGAGCGTCAGTGAGGACGGTTCGGGGTCTCACTCCACTTCCTCCGTTCCACGCAGAAGTTCGACCCGATAGCCATCCCCCATGTCGGCTGACGCCGGCTTGCCCGCAGTCCCGGTGAGCAGTGACCCCGGCACCAGTTCCAGCGCCCGGACGATCTCCGGCCATACGCCCAGACGATCGAGTTCTCGCCGGTAGTGGTAACAGGTCTGCCAGGGTGCGTACTGCCTGGGCACGGCCCGCCAGGGGCAGGAGGTGAGGAACTGCCAGACCACCCCCGTCATGACGCTCTGACGGTCAGCGAACGGCCGACCTCGCGGGCTGGGGAGAGGCAGCAGACGTTCGATCCCACGCCATTCACGATCCGTGAGCTGGTGGGTCGGCGCGGCAGGGCTGGAGACGGGAAGAGGCATCATGAGGGGTTGTCGGTCATTAGGACTGACCGTGATGCAGAATTTACACCATTTTCAACCACCGCTCTCATCGACCGGAGACTGCCGTTGGCTCGGCGACTCGAAGCCTCTTTCCAGCGTGACCAAACGCATTCAGACGGTCTTCCTCCATCCGAAGCTTTGAGATCCTCCGACTGAATCGGCGTGCTATGCCCGCTTGGCGACAGCTTGAATTCACGCCTGCACTCGCCAGTGCACTTTCCGCGCGCCCTGGAGGAACAGTTGTCAGTCTCCAACCCTTTCGCAGCCGGCGGTGCACATAGTGCAGGATTGGGCTCGGGCCGCGCGCCAGGTCAGGTGCGGAGGCAAAAGCTCCGGGTGCTGCCTGCATCCAATCTCTCCAAGCTGGGCGACAGATCCGAAACCCACGGTGTACCGAGGAGTCGTGGACTGTTCGCCTCAACGCCAGCCAAATCATCCGCGCATGCGCCTAAGCTGATGGAAATTTTTGCTGTCCAGCACGGGGTTTTCATTTAGGCAACGTCATGATACGCCGACGACACACCTGAGCGATTGCCGCATACGGGAAGATCGTCCAGGGACGACACACTTGAGTGAAGCAGTCTGGCCACCGACGACACACCTGAGCGATTTACATCTCCTGGCGACGACACACCTGAGCGATCCTGCCCCTGGGGAGTACGACACACCTGAGCGATTGCGAGTCCATGTATCGAGTGGGACAGCGTTCGTGGCCTCTAATAGTGTGGAGGGTGCCGGCCTTCTCCCCCTCCGAGGCTGGATTAGAACCCCAAACCCAGCCTGGGGACAGCCCACAGTCAACCAACGACACACCTGAGCGAAACACCCTCTACACCGACGACATACCTGAGCGATCAGCCTCTTTTCCCGACGACATACCTGAGCGATCAGCCAGCTGTTCCCGACGACACACCTGAGCGATTGCCCTCTGCCTGGACGACATACCTGAGCGATCAGGCACGACACACCTGAGCGAACACCGACGACCTACCTGAGCGATCCGCGCAGTGAGGAACGACACACCTGAGCGATCTACACTCCCTGGCGACGACACACCTGAGCGATCGTGCACGACACACCTGAGCGATCATGCCGGAATCCTTCGTCCAGACCGTCACGGGGGCTCTCCCACTTGATGATGATCATCAATGTAGTTATTCAGTTCTTTTCTTTTCAGTAACCGTTAGAATTCATCAATCAAGGGGGCGACGTGACCACAAAGCTCACCCGGTTCGACGAGCTGAACCTGTCGCGCCTCAATCTCATCTCCGCTGTCGATCAGGCGGACGTCAACGAATGGGACGTCACCTTCGAATCGCAGGGCCGGGTGGTGCGGGTGCAGTGCGAAGCGCTTCCGAAATACGCCGTGCCACACGGTCTGGACAGCGACGTCACGGCGGCCCTGCTCAATCTCTACATCGAGCTGGGGGAGCCGGAGGATGGGCGGTTCTCGGTGAGTGCCACCACCCTGCTCAAGCTCTGCGGCTGGCACAACACCGGGAAGTACCACGCGACGCTACGGAACTGTCTGGAGCGGCTGCACACCTCGTCCTACAGCGTCAGCGGGGGCTGGCGGGATCACCCGAAAGGACGCTGGACGCACGCCAAATTCCATTTCATCGAATCGCTCGATTTCAGCAGCGGCGACCGAACGGGCGGCTTCGACGAGCGCACCATCATTTCCGGCCGTCTCGCCGACTCCATCGTGGCGAGCATCCGCAGCGGCTACGTCAAGCCGCTGGACTCGGAATTCATGCTGTCGTTGTCGCGTCCCCGCACGCGGGCGCTGTACCGGATCTTGGACGGCGCCCGCTTCGATCCGCAGCACCCGGAGGAGCCCCTCGACACGCTGGAGGTCAGCCTGATCGGGTGGGCGGATCAGTGCAAGATTCCCAGCACTATTCCCGGCAACATCCGCCGCGCTCTGGAATCTCCCCACGCAGAGCTGGTCAAACGCGGTTACCTGCGTGCCGTGACCCTGACAGGGCGCGGTAAGGATCAGATGATCCGCTACGAGTTCGTACGGGAGTTCACGCCCATGGACGCGGTGCTCTCGCGCCGCTTTCGCACCTACGGGGTGGCCGACGGGGTGGCGCGCCGGCTCGTCCGGGAGCACGGCCGGGAGTTCCTGATCGCCAGTATGGATCGCTTCGACGTGCTGGTGCGTGACGCCGTGCTGGTGATCCGCAAGACCAAGGCGGCCGCGCTTATGCACCTGATCGCTCATCCGGACGAGTATCCCTATCCGGTAGCGGGCGCAAAGGCGGCCTCCGCTGGAGGCGCACCGGCCGCGAAGGTCAAAACGGCCAAGGCCGACCGCATGGAGCCGCTTCTGGAACTGCCGACCCTGGCGGATGAATTCAGGGATCTGCCTGCGGAGCAGGTGGCGGAGAAAGCCATCAACCGCCTCAACTTCCACTACCGTCGCCTGCTGGATGTCAGCGATCTGGACGCGCTGCGTCAGGCCCTGCTGGATGGCGAGGTCGACGTGGTCAAACTGCTTGAAGATGCTGTGGCGGCGGTGGCCAAACTGCAGAAAGAAGAGTTTGCACGGGAACTTAAATGGCGCCTGGGCCAGCGCTGAGGCGTGGTAAGCCCGTTAGATAAGTTCAGATGCTGGAGGAGTCGAAAATGTAGGTCGTGGGCGAAAGCTGGGCAGTCCGTTGCGAAACAACACCCGCTCACTCCCACAGGCCACAATCGCACCAGAGGCTTCAGGCGGCTCTGTAGAAACAATTGGGGACTCCTCGACCCCATACCGGCGACCCAGGGCTCCTGAGCCCCTGGGCGGGCCAGGAAAGGCATCAACCGGGCTCCTGGTGGCCTCCCTCTCCCCTCCCCTACTGAGCATCCCCTCTCACCATCCGAAGTAACGCCCTTCGGGTGAAGTCGCCTGACTCTGGTGAGCACAGGCGGGCTCGCCCAGAATATTACCCGGAACGCTCCCGGCGAACCTGCTGCAGTTCCTGTACCCACCGCTCGTGCGCGCCCGGCTCGCGCAGCACGACCCGGATGGCCGCCTCCAGCGCCTCGTCCACATTGACCCGTCGCCAGCCGAGGTCGTCGGCCACGTCGATCAGGCTGCGGGTCAGGTCACGGTGGAGTGCCAGGGGAACGCGCCCTGCCAGTGTCTTGTCCTCGCCGCGACCGGCCTGTGCCTCTGGCGTTGGAGTGGCAGTGGAGGCAGCGGACGGAGTGGACGCAACGGGGGCTGGGGCCGGCTCGACCTGTGGCTCCTCCCGGGTCTGCCGGAGCTGCTGCAGACTGCTCAGGATGTCGCTCATGCGCGGCCCGCCAGCACGCGCTTCAGGGCTTCGTCCGTGACCTCGCGGTAATCTCTCCAGCACTTGGCCGCGATGTCACTCTTGACGTCCTTGACCAGAACCGCCGCATTCGCGGCGTCCCGGAAGGCTTCCGAGAGCCGGACGCTGGCGTCCATGACAGGTACGCCGAGGCGCTGCAGTCCTTTGCGTGCTTGGATCACCTTCATACCTCCGGGACGAACCATGGTGAGCAGGGCCACGTAGCGGTCGAGTGGAATCTGGCCGCCCTTGAGCACCTCGGCCGTCTGGGCAGCGCCGTCCAGACCGTTGATATCCGGGCTGGTGGGCAGCAGCGTCAGATCAGCGGTGCGGGCGAACTCCAGCAGCTCGGTGTTCCCTGGCCCGCCCTCGGTGTCCAGGATGACCGCATCGTAGTCACGGGCGCGGGCGAGCGCCGTGACGGCCGCCACCGTGAAGGGCAGATGGCCGCCCCGCGCCCAGGCGGTGCTGGTGCGGATACGGTCGCCGTCTGCCAGCAGGACACGTTGTCCGGCCTCGGCCAGCACCCCGGCGATATGGATACTCGTGGTGGTTTTGGCGATGCCGCCTTTGAGGCCCGCGACGGCGATGACCAGAGGCCCTGTGGACGAAGAAGTCATTTCGTCCACAAATTAACACACTAGCGCACGAATCTGCAAAATCACTTACGCACAAAGAAATATGTATGTGAAAACATGAATCAAAAAACATACAAATTCACAAACTTAATAAGTAACATACTTACACACACACAAAATGATTACTACACATGCTTACTAATAAACGTGTTAGCCTGTGTACAACCTAACAGATGGCATTCAGGCTGGAAATTCTACGTCCAGGACGTGATCCGGATCAACGCAGCAGTAGCAGGCCGGTGAGTTCGGGAGCCAGGTAGTGTTCTCTCCGCAGGACAGCCTGCACGATCCGGAGCAGGCTGCGTCCACCTACACCCTTGAGCACATAGCCCTGTGCGCCGGCCGCCAGCGCCGCGTTCACGTCGTCCTCGGCGGCGGAGAAGGTCAGCATAATGATCCGGATATCCGGGAACGTGGCGCGGATGGCCCGGGCCGCACACAGGCCATTGCCCGGCATGGTGATGTCGAGCAGCATCAGGTCGGGCTGCAGGTCGCGCGCCAGCCGCAGGGCGTCGTCGGCACACTTCCCCTGACCCAGGATCTGCACTGCAGGGTCGACCCGCAGGGCCGACGCCGTCGCTTCCCGGAAGCGGCTGTGGTCGTCCACCAGCACCAGTCCGGCCGCGCCGCGCCGCACCCGCACGGATTCGGGCTCCAGGCCGGCCGCGGACGGCTCCAGCAGGGGGGAGTTAGGCACCGGCCTCGTCTCCCCTGGAGGTGAATTCGGGGATGGGCAGGAGTACCTGAACGCGCGTGCCCTGACCGGGCGAACTGACCACCTGAAAACTGCCCCCCAGACTCTCCGCCCGTTCCCGCATTCCCAGCAGGCCCAGGTGTTCGCCGCGTTCCAGCGTGCCCTGCTTCTGGAATCCTGGCCCCTAGTCGCTGATCTCAAGCCGCACCTGATGGGCCTCAACCCACAGGCCGACGCGCTGGCCCACCGCTCCCGCGTGTTTGAACGCGTTCGTGAGGGACTCCTGGGCCAGCCGGTAGACCGTGATCTTCAGGGGCAGGGGCATCTCCTCCCCGTCCCCGTCGGTCAGCAGTTCCACGTCGCTGCCGGTGCGGCGCTGGTGGGCCAGGATCACGCGCCCGAGGGTTTCGGTCAGCGAGAGGTGATGCAGTTCCGGGAGGCACATCCCGCCGGAGATGGCGCGCATTTCCAGCAGGGCGTGCTGGATGGCCCCGTGGATGACCTCCAGCTCTGTGTTCACCTCCTCCCGGCGGGCAGGGGAGACCTCACCGACCACGTCCAACTCCAGGCTGTCGAGTTTCATGAGCGCGAACCCCAGTTCCTGGGCCGGGCCGTCGTGCAGCTCCGCGCTCAGGCGGCGCAGGAAGCGCTCGTTGAGGGTGGCGCTGCGGGTGGCCGCCCGCACCAGTCGCTGGCGCAGCCCCTCGTTCTGATCCAGCAGCCCGTGGAGGCTGAGCACCTTCCCCTGCAACTCGGCCCGCTGCTGCTCGATGATGTCCCGGCCGCGCTCCAGCTCAAGGGTGCGCTGCACGACGGTGGCCTCGGCCTGTTCACGGGCCTCGCGCTCGACCCGGGTTCGCAGGCGGTGGACCTCAGTTTCGTGCTGGGCGCGTTCCAGATCGAACTGGATGCTCAGCTGCCGGGTTCGGCGCTCGCCCTCCTCGTTGAACAGCAGCTTCTCGACGCGGTGGAACTCCCGGAAATGCCTCAGCGCCTCGGCTTGGTCGCCCAGCTCGATCAGCGTGTCGGCCAGCAGCTCTAGAGCCTCGGCCTCGGTCTTCATGCGGCCGCTGCGCCGCGCGATGTCCAGGCTTCTGGAGAAGGCGTCGATGGCCTGGCTCCGCTCCTCCGTCTGCCGGAAGACCCGGCCGAGGTTCAGCAGGGCGTCCATCTCGCTCTCCGCGTCCTCAGTCTCCTGGGCGCGGCGGATGACCACCCGGTGGAGATCCAGGGCGCCGGCACTGTACCCGAGATCCGCCCAAACTTGCCCCAGCCCGTCGAGCGCCGCGATTTCGACCTTGACCTGGCCGGGGCGCTTATGGGCGTAGCCCAGGTTCACCGTGCAGATGGCTTCCAGGGGCCTGTTATCCAGGGTGGAGAGGATGTCCAGGGCCTGCTCGCAGGTGTTCAGGGCGCGCAGGTCATCGCCCATGTTCTCGTAGAGCAGGCCCACGTTGATCAGGCAGTGCACCGCCCGCTGCTCGTCGCCCAGCCGCCGGGCGAGGTGCATGGCCTCTGCGGTGTCCTTGAGGGCCCGTGCGTATTCCCCACACAGGTGCAGAACGCCGGCCCGATGGTTGAGCGCGTCGCCCTGCAGGGCCTCGTTCTCGCAGGCCAGCGAGAGTTCCAGGGCATGATCGAACCGCTCCAGCGCGCGCATGGGCTCGCCCAGATCCCGGTAGACCTTGCCCTGGGCGATACAGGTCTGGGCCGGCAGGGATGGGGACTGCTCGTGCAAGGCCTGCACCTGGGCCTGATATAGCAGCCCCAGCGCCGTATAGAACTCGGCCCGACTGGCGGCGTCCTGACCCCGCGCCAGCAGTTCGGCGGCAGGCTCGGGCCCGTTCGCGGCGGCTTCGGGGCCTGCTCAGCCTGGCGCGCCACATCGCCATCAGCCAGCGCCTGCCGAAGCGCCGGCATGTGACGCCGCTGCTGATCGAGCACTGCGAGAGTCAGCTCGGGCTGTTCGCCCTGACCCGGTGCTGGGCGGGTTGAGGGGTGGAGAAGGGTATGAATGGGGGAACGGAGGGGGAGGGCGGCTCCCGCTGCCCCGGAGCCCGTCCGACCGTGGAATTCCCACCGTGCCGCGCCCGAGCCTCCGCCAGACTGCGGTATGGACGACCTGCCGCCCGCCGCCTTCCGCCGCCAGGACGAGAGCCCCGATGAACTCTTCTACCGCCAGCCCCGCTTCGTGACCCATATCGACGAGGGCGCGATCGGGGCGGTGACGGCCCTGTACCGCGAGTATTTTCCGGCGAGGGGCCGCGTCCTCGACCTGATGAGCAGCTGGATCAGCCACCTGCCCCCGGAGGTCGCGTACCGCGAGGTGGTCGGTCTGGGCCTCAACCGGGACGAACTCGCCGGCAACCCCCGCCTGAGCCGCTTCGTGGTGCAGAACCTGAATGCCGCGCCGCACCTCCCCTTCGCCGACGCCTCCTTCGACGCGGCCGGGCTGGCGGTGTCCATCGACTACCTCACGGATCCGGTCTCCGTGCTGCGCGACCTGGGCCGGGTGCTGGTGCCGGGCGGGCCGCTGGTGATCACCTTCTCCAACCGCTGCTTCCCGAGCAAGGCGGTGATGGTCTGGCACGCGCTGGAAGACGCCGGGCGGGTGCAGCTGGTTCGGCGCTATCTGGAGGCGGCCGGAAACTGGACGGCCATCGAGACCCTCGACCGGAGTCCGCAGCCCCGCGGCCGCTTCGGCGGCGATCCCCTCTACGCGGTGGTCGGCCGCTCGCTCGGGCCGGGGCCGGACACCACGTCCAGCTAACGTGTCGGCCGGACCGGGCAGGATCGTCTGGTCGGATCCGCCTGTCCGAAACCGTCCACAGTGCCGCAGCCTCCGGTGTCCCGCCCTGTATCTTCCCTTACAACCTGAATCAGATGAGCCGGGCGCAGGTGGATGAAACCTGGGATGGAGTTCGAACTCTGCACTGAAATCGTCGCCGTGTCCACCGATGGAATGGCTGCTGCGTGAGACTGAGCGGCGTCTCCCATCTCGAACCTCGACCCGGCGAGGCGCAGACTCCCTCTCAATCAACTCTCGGACAACTCAAATGTGACGCTGGGATGATTGTGCGTACGTCCACCGCGGGTGGACTTCAGAGCCGTCCAGCCGTGCGGCGACGGGCACGGGCCACCGCACGCACACCGCGCCCGGGGCGGGAGGGGGCGGCCTGCCGCTCTTGCCGGCCGCCTCCGGCCCGCCCGCCACAGAGGAGCGCCATGTCACGCACCGTTCTCCACCGCTGGCCGCACCGTTGGCCCCATCGTTGGATGGTCACCCTCAGCCTGCTCGCTCCAGGGTCGCTGGCCGCCTGTTCCGGCCCGGCCGCCGACGCCCCGACCGCCCAGTCCGGCGCCATCGGGGCGGAGGCCGCCGCGTCCATCCCCGCCGGAGGCACCGACGTGCTGGGTGCCGACCCTGCGGCGGCCTTCGCGCGGGACTCGGGCCCGTCGCTGAAGATCGAGACGGTGACCGTACAGGGGCCCGGGTTCACCCAGGCGCGGCGCATCACGGGCACCGGGCCCTTCGCGACGCCCTACGACGAGCAGCTCTCGGCCACCAGCCGCACGCCGATCGCCCAGGACGACGTGCTGCTGGTGCAGTTCTGGGCCCGCAGCACCTCCAGCGCCCCGGCCCGCACGGAGTTCGTGTTCGAGCAGGCGGGCGAGGGCTACCAGAAGTCCGTGAGCGTGGCGCTCAGCCTGACGTCCCAGTGGACGCTGTACAGCGTGCCCTTCAAGGCCGCGCTGGCCTATCCGGCGGGGGGCGGGGCCGCCCGCTTCCGCCTGGGCTACCCGAACCAGAGCTTCGAGGTGGGCGGCATCGTCCTGAAGAACTACGCGAAGGGCCAGACCGTGGGCGCCCTGCCCTTCGCGGGCTTCAGCTACGCCGGGCGCGAGCCGGACGCCCCCTGGCGCGCCGCCGCCGCCGCCCGGATCGAGAAGCTCCGCAAGGCCGACCTGCAGGTCAGGGTGCAGGACGCCACTGGAGCGCCCATCGCGGGCGCCACGGTGAAGCTGGAGATGCGGCGGCACGCCTTCCCCTTCGGCAGCGAGGTGGCCGTCGAACGCCTCTTCGAGAACAGCCCCGACGGGCAGAAGTACCAGCAGCTCATTCCCACGCTGTTCAACCGCGTGGTGCTGGGCAACGCGCTGAAATGGCCCGTGTGGGAGGGCGGCTGGCCCGGCAGCCAGCGCCCGGACGCCCTGAAGGCCCTGCAGTTCTTCAAGGCCAAAGGCATTCCGGTTCGCGGGCACAACCTGCTGTGGCCCTGCGCGGAGGACTACTGCCTGCCCACCGACGTGCCCCCGCTGTTCAGCAATCCGGCCGCCCTGAGGGCGCGGATCGACCAGCACTTCATCGACATCCTGGGGGCCACGAAGGGCCAGATCGTCGAGTGGGACGTGATCAACGAGCCCAGCGCCAACAAGCGGCTCTCGCAGGTGCTGGGCGAGGACGAGATGGCGGCGCAGCTCCGGCGCGCCAAACAGCTCGACCCTGCCGCCCGGATGTTCATCAACGACTACGGCAACCTGGGCGAGGGCGATCTGGACGTGGAATTCACCCGTATCCTGAAACGGATGCAGGCGCTGGGCGCGCCGCTGGAGGGGATCGGGCTGCAGGGCCACTTCGGCTACCAGCTCACCCCGCCCGACGAGCTGTACCGCCGGCTGGGAGAGTTCGGGGCCCTGGGCCTGCCGCTCGCCATCACCGAATTCGATGTGAACGTGCCGGGCGAGGCCCTGCAGGCCGACTACCTGCGCGATTTCCTGACCGTGGCCTTCTCCACCCCACAGGTCAGCAGCTTCATGATGTGGGGCTTCTGGGAAGGCCAGCACTGGTTGCCCCAGGCCGCCCTGTACCGTCAGGACTGGAGCATCAAACCCAGCGGACAGGCCTTCAAGGATCTGGTCTTCAAGCGGTGGTGGACGAACGCCAGCGGCACCAGCGACGCGGCCGGGCAGTACCGCACGCGCGGCTTCCTGGGCGACTACCGGCTCACGGTCACGGCCAGGGGCAGGACGACGACCCAGGCCATCTCCCTGAAAAAGGGCATGGCTCCGGTGATCGTCCGCCGCTGAGAACGCACTGGGGATACTCTGACTTCCCGCTGGCTCGGCCTCCCGGGCCCGGCGGCCCTGGAAAACGCGACACAGGGGGAAACGCAACACAGGTCAGCGGGGCCGGCGCGTGGAGGCGTATACTGACGGGCTATGTTGAGATTCCCTAAAATTGACCCCATCGGCGCCTCGCTCAACGGCGACCTGATCCAGCACATTCATATCCGCAAGAGCGACGCCCGGCCGGCGGAGTTCTGCGAGGTCGAGCTGACCGGATACCCCGGTACCTACCGGATCGGCAAGACCTACTTCGATCACCAGGGCCACCGCTGCGTGGGCGTGACCCGGCTGAGGTAACGCCCCGCCCCCGCCTGAGGAGTTCTGACCGAGCCGACCAGTCGGGGAGACTGCATCCGGCGGACTCACCAATCCCGCTCCGTGGCCGCTCATCTGAGCGGTTGGCCTAAGCCGGAGCCCAACGCCCCTGGAGAATTCCTCTTCGGGGGCGTTGGTCATGTGTCCCTGTCCACAGCACATCGATAGGCAACGCATAGCCGCCTTCCCAGGGAGCGGGCCAGTTCGGCGGGGCTCCTGGGCCGGTCGTGACCCGGCCGCTTGACAGCGCTACGGCTGCTCGGCTACCCTCGACTCACACACAGATGTAACGTTTTCATCCCTCCCGACCCTCGGGAGGCGCCGTGCAGCGTCCACCGGCCCGCTCTGCCCACTCTCCCGAGGTGCTCCGTGCTGCCCGCGACCGCTCCCGCCGAACCCCAGGCACGCTCCGCCGGAATCCGCGAGGTCGCGCGGCAGAGCGGCGTGTCGATCGCCACGGTGTCGCGGGTGTTCAACAACGAGGCCTCGGTGAGTCCGGAGACCCGTCAGCGGGTGCTGGAGTGCGCCGCCGCGCTGGGTTACGAACCCAGCCCGCTGGGACGCAATCTGGTCACCGGGCGCAGCTACCTGATGGGCCTGATCATGCCGAACATCAGCTTTCCGCTCTACGGCCTGATGCTGAACGGCGCAGAGGACTTCCTGGCCGGCCACGGGATGCGCGTGCTGCTGGCCTCCAGCCACGACGACCTGCAGACCGAACTGGGTGCCGCCGGGCACCTGCTGCGCTACGCCGTGGACGGCGGCATCGTGATCAACTCGCTGGCGGGCGAGGCGCTTCCCAGGCAGCGGCAGGCGCCCTGGGTGCATATCGCGCCGGAACAGGCCGGCCTGCCCTGGCGGGTCGAACTGGACAACGAGGCGGGCGGGCGGCTGGCAGCCGAGGAACTGCTGCGCGGCGGGGGGCGTGAACTGTCGTTCGTGGCCGGGTATGGCCGCGAATCGGCTGACCGGGAACGCGGCTTCGCGGGGGCGCTGCGCGCGCGTGGCCTGGAGTACCGCCGCGTGGCGGGCGACTATTCGGTCGAGTCTGGCGAGGCGGCGGCCCATACCCTGCTGGCCGGCCCGCTGGACGGTGTGTTCGCGGCCGGCGACCTGATGGCCGCTGGCGTGCTGCGGGCGCTGCGCGCGGCGGGGCGCCGGGTGCCGGACGACGTGGCCGTGATCGGTTTCGACGACACCCCGCTGGCCGCGCTGCTGTATCCGCCCCTGTCGAGCATCCGGCAGCCGGCCTACGAGATGGGCGCGGCGGCGGCCGCTCTGGCCGTGCACCTGCTGTCGGGCGCCACCGGCGAACCCGTGGCCCTGCAGCCGCAGCTGATCCGACGCGATTCGACCGCTCCACCCTGACCCCTGCCCCCTGCTCCGGGGTGAGGCCGACCAGCGCCCGCCCCGTGCCCCCGACCCGGCGACCCCCCACCTTCCCCCTGCGCCCAAGGCGCGCCCCCGGCCTCGCCGCCGGGCACAAGGAGCACCGCATGAAGAGGAACCTGCTCAGCCCGCTGGCCCTGCTGACCCTCGCCCTCGCCGCCATCAGCCCCGCCGCGCAGGCGCAGGGCAGTACGTTCACCGTCGTGCGCCCGACCCAGTGGGGCTCGCACAACCTCAACCCCTTCCTGCCGGGCGACCAGCACCTGCTGCCCACCAACTCGGCCATCTACGAAACGCTGTTCTACGTCAATTCCATCGACGGCAAGGTCACGCCCGTGCTGGGCACTGCCTCCAAGTGGAGCGCCGACAACAAGACCCTGACCGTGACCACCCGCGGGGGCGTGAAGTGGAACGACGGACAGGCCTTCAGCGCCGCCGACGCGGCCTTCACCTTCAACTACCTCAAGCAGTTCCCGGCGCTGGACACCACGGGCATCTGGAAGAGCGGCCTGACGAGCGTCAAGGCCAGCGGGAACACCCTGACCTTCAGCTTCAGCGCGCCCAACACGCCGGTCTTCGCCTACCTGGCGAATACGCCCATCGTGCCGCAGCACATCTGGAAGGACGTGAAAGACCCGCTGACCTTCACCAACCAGAAGCCGGTGGCGACCGGGCCCTTCGTGTTCGACTCCTACAGCCAGCAGGCGCTGCGGGTACTCAAGAACAAGTCCTACTGGATGCCCGACAAGCCCGCCGTGGACGCGGTGGTCTGGCTGGCGACGAGTTCCAACGACGCCGCGCTGCTCAAGCTGCTCAGCGGCGAGGTGGATTTCGGCTACGTGGGCATCTCCGATCCCAAGGGTTTCGCGGCCAAGGGCAAGGACAACGTGTACTGGTGGCCCACCAACAACATCAACTTCCTGTACTTCAACACGGTCAAGGCGCCCATGAACGACCCGGCCTTCCGCCGCGCGGTCGCCGGGGCCATCAACACCCAGAACGTGGCCCAGAAGGCCTATGCGGGGGCCGTGCCCGCCGCCAGCGCCTCGGCCATCATGCCCGGCCAGCAGGCCCAGTGGCTGCCCGACAGCGCCAGGGCCCTGCTGCCCAAATACGACACGGCCGCCGCCGACGCCGCATTAACCGCTGCCGGGTACAAGAAAGACGCCCAGGGCCGCCGGCTCGGCAAGGACGGCAAGCCCCTGCCCGCCTTCAAGATCCTGGTGGGCGCGGGCTGGACGGATTTCATCACCATGGCGCAGGTCGTGGGCGACGACCTGAAGAAGGTGGGCATCGCCACGACCATCGACCAGCAGGCCTGGGGCAGCTACTCGGGCGGCCTGCAGACCGGCACCTACGACATGGGGGTCAGCTGGGGCTGGGGCAACGGCGCGACGCCGTACTACACCTTCAACGCCGCCTTCAACCCCGATTTCAGCGCGCCGGTGGGCAAGACGGCGCCCAGCAACCTCTCGCGCTACACCAACCCGGCGATCACCAAGGCGCTGGCTTCCTTCCGCTCGACCAGCGACACGGCCGCCCAGAAAAAGGCCATGAGCACCATCATCACCACCGTCCTCAAGGACATGCCCTGGGTGCCGCTGACCGACCGCACGCAGTTCGGGCTGTACCACACCAGCCGCTTCACCGGCTTTCCCAGCCCCCAGAACCCGTATAACGACGCCTCGCCCGACGACGCGCCCGGCGCCCGGCTGCTGTACCTGAACGTCAAACCCAAGTAGTCCAGGTGGTGGGAGGCGGCCCGCGCTGGACGGCACCGCGTCGTCCGGGCCGCCTCCCCCGTCGTTTCGCGCCCCCGCGCTGGAGGTGAACCGTGGCGTACCTGACGCGCAAACTCGTGATCCTGCTGCTGACCCTCTGGGTGGCGGCCACCTTGAACTTCGTGCTGCCCCGGCTGGTGCCGGGCGACCCCGTGAGCGTGATGCTCGCCAAATACCAGGGCCGGCTGGACGTGGCCGCCGTGGACGCCCTGAAGATCGCCTACGGCCTGAACGACCAGGGCAGTGCGCTGTCGCAGTACCTGGCGTACCTGGGCCAGCTGTTTTCGGGGAACTTCGGCCGCTCGATCAGCCTCTTTCCCAGCACCGTGACCGAGGTGGTGGCCCGCGCCCTGCCCTGGACGCTGGGCCTCATCGGGATCACCACCGTCCTGTCCTTCGTCATCGGCTCCGCGCTGGGCCTGTACAGCGGCTGGAAACGCGGCTCGCGGCTGGCCGACGCCCTGACCCCGGTGGCCCTGTTCCTGAACTCCATGCCGTACTTCTGGTTCGCCCTGCTGATCCTGTACGTGTTCGCCTTCCTGCTGAGGTGGTTTCCCCTGAGCGGCGCGGTCGATCCCTTTCCCGGCCCCACCTTCAGCCCGCCGTGGTGGGCCTCGGTGCTGCGGCACGCGGTCTTGCCGGGAGCGACCATCCTGGTCACGTCGGTGGGGGGCTGGCTGCTCACCATGCGGAACAACGTCATCACCATCACGGGTGAGGACTACATCGCCCTGGCGCGCGCCAAGGGCCTGAGCGAGCGGCGCATCCTGACCCACTACGTGATGAGGAATGCCCTGCTGCCCAGCCTGACCTCGTTCGGCATGGCGCTGGGCTTCGTGGTGGGCGGCGCGATCCTGACCGAGCTGGTGTTCTCCTATCCCGGCCTGGGCTACGCGCTGTACCAGTCGGTGGTCAATCTGGACTACCCGCTCATGCAGGGCCTCTTTTTCATCATCGCCTTCGCCGTGCTCGTGGCCAACTTCCTGGTGGACATCCTGGTCACGGTGCTCGATCCGCGCACCCGTTCGGGGCGGGCGTGACCGTCATCCAGACCGCTCCCTCCGTGCGTCCGGGAATGTCCAGTCTGGTCGGCCCGGCGCTCAGAACCCTCAGGAGCCAGCCACGCACCCTGATCGGTGTCGGCCTGCTGCTGGTCTTTCTGGTCATGGGGCTGTTCGCGCCGCTGCTGACCCGCTACGACCCGACCGCGCTGGCCTTCGACTCCTGGCTGCGACCCTCGGCAGCGCATCCGCTGGGCACCTCGGCGGTCGGGCAGGATCTGTTCGCGCAGCTCCTGTACGGCGCCCGCCTGACCCTGCTGGTGGGCTCGGTGGCGGGTGTGATCGCCACGGTGCTCAGCGTGGCCCTGGGGCTGGCGGCGGCGCTGCTGGGCGGCTGGGTCGATGAGATCATCAACGCCGTCATCAACGTGTTTCTGGTGCTGCCAGGGCTGCCGCTGGTGATCGTGGCGAGCGCCTTCCTGCGCGGCGGCGGCGTGTGGCCGGTCATCCTGGTGATCTCGCTCACCGGCTGGGCCTGGGGCGCGCGGGTGCTGCGGTCACAGGCCATGGCGCTCGCGCAGCGCGACTTCATCCTGGCGGCGCGGGCGTCGGGCGAGGGCACCGGGCACATCATCTTCCGCGAGCTGCTGCCCAACATGGCGGGCCTGATCGCCGCGAACTTCTTCGGCGCGGCGCTGTATGCGGTGCTCTCCGAGGCCGGGCTCTCCTTTATCGGCGTGGGCGACGTGTCGCTGGTCACCTGGGGCACCATGCTGTACTGGGCGCAGGCCAAGAGCGCGCTGCTGCAGGGCGCGTGGTGGTGGGTCGCCGCGCCGGGCCTGGGAATCGCGCTGCTGGGCACGGCCTTCGCGCTGCTCAACTTCGCGGTCGACGAGATCAGCAACCCCCGGCTGCGGGCCGGCCTGCCAGGGAGGGCGCGTGGGCTGACTCCGGCCCAGGCGACCCAGGGCGCTCCTCCAGCCCCCGGTACCGTGCTCTCGATCCGCGACTTCGAGGTCGGCTACGTCACGCCTCGCGGCACCGTGAAGGCCGTGCGGGACGTCTCGCTGGACGTGCAGCCCGGCGAGTTCGTGGGCATCGCGGGCGAGTCGGGCTGCGGCAAGAGCACGCTGGCGCTGGCGGCCGCCCGGCTGCTCGACCCGCCCGGCCGGGTGCTGGGCGGCACGGTTCAGCTCGCCGGCCACGACCTGCTGAGCCTCAGCCCGGAGGCGCTGCGGCAGGTGCGCTGGCGCGACTATTCGGTGGTCTTTCAGGCGTCCATGAACGTGCTCAACCCGGTCTTGCGGGTGCGGAACCAGATTTATGACGCCATCCAGGCTCACGGCCGCCCGGACAGGGCCGCGCTGGACTCCCGCGCACGCGAACTCTTCGCCCTGGTGGGCATCCGCGAGTCGGCGCTGGACGCCTATCCGCACGAGCTGTCGGGCGGGATGCGCCAGCGGGTGGCGATCGCCATGGCCCTGGCGCTGGAGCCCAGGCTGATGATCATGGACGAACCGACCACCGCGCTGGACGTGGTCGTGCAGCGCCAGATCCTGCAGGAGCTGAGCGAGGTCAGGCAGCGGCTGGGCATTGCCATCGTGTTCATCACCCACGACCTGTCGCTGCTGGTCGAGATGAGCGACCGCGTGGCGATCATGTACGCCGGCGAACTGGTGGAGCTGGCCCCCGCGCACGAGCTGTACGCCCAGCCGGCCCACCCCTACACCCGGCGCCTGATGACCGCCTTCCCGCCCATGACCGGCCCCCGCGAGCGCCGCAGCGGCATCGCCGGCCGCCCGCCCGCGCTCAGCGAGGAGACCGTGGGCTGCCCCTTCTTCGAGCGCTGCGACCGGCGGATGCCCGGCGTGTGCGACGTGCGGCCGCTGCAGACCTACACGGTCGGCGAGGCCCATACCGTCCGCTGCTTCCTGCACGACCCCGGGCTCGACCCGGCCCTGAAGGCGAAGGAGGTGGCCGGTGTCCCGTCTGTCCCCAACTGAGCCGGCGCTGGAACTGCGGAACCTGCGGAAGGTCTTCCGGGGCCGCACCCGCGCGGGCGACGTGGTGGCCGTGAACGACGTGAGTTTCAGCATCGCGCGGGGCGAGGTGCTGGGGCTGGTGGGCGAGTCGGGCAGCGGCAAGAGCACCATCGCCCGGCTGGTGGCGCGCTTCCACGAGCCCAGCGGCGGCGAGATCCGGCTCGCGGGCGAGGCCACCCCCAGGCGCCTGCGTGGCCGGGCGCTGCGGCAGTTCCGCCAGCGCGTGCAGATGATCTTTCAAGACCCGTATGCCAGCCTCAATCCCCTGAGCCGCGTGGGCTACATCCTGGCGCGGCCGCTGAAGATCCACGGTCTGGGCGCTGGGGACATTCCGGGGCAGGTGAGTGCCCTGCTGGAGAGGGTCGGTCTCTCGCCGCCGGGGGTCTACGCGGGCAAACGGCCCTTCGAGCTGTCGGGCGGGCAGCGCCAGCGGGTCGGCATCGCCCGGGCGCTGGCCACCCGGCCCGAGCTGATCCTGGCCGACGAGCCGACCAGCGCGCTGGACGTGAGCATCCGCCTGGACATCATGAACCTGCTGCTCGACCTGAAGGATCAGGAGGGGCTGTCCATGCTGTTCATCACGCACGACCTGGCCGGCGCGCGCTACATGAGCGACCGGGTGGCCGTGCTGTACGCCGGGCATCTCGTCGAGATCGGCCCGGCGACCGGGGTGATCGACGACCCGCAGCATCCCTACACCCGCCTGCTGCGCTCGGCCGCGCCCAAGCCGGACGCGGGGCTCGCGCCGAACCGTGTGGAGGGCCGGGGAGAGGTGCCCGACCTCTCTGCGCTGCCGCCCGGCTGCCCCTTCGAGCCGCGCTGCCCCCACGCCATGCCGGCGTGCCGGGCGGGTCTGCCGAAGATGTACGACCTCGGGGGCGGCCATCAGGCGCGCTGCCTGCTGCACGACCCGGCCGTCATGGCCGCCCAGCCCGCCGCTCCGGCCCTGGTGGCCCAGCCCCTGCGCTGACTCCGCTGATTCGCCCGGGCTGATTCACCAGTCCTGCATCCCCACGAGGTTCCATGGCCCGAGTCAAGATCGCTTACATCGGTGGAGGCAGCACCCGCGCGCCCGGCACCGTCGCCTCCTTCATCCGGCAGGCCGCCAGTTTCGAGGGCTCGGAGATCGTCCTGCACGACCTCGACCCGGAGCGCCTGACCCTCGTGCGCGACCTGTCCCGGCGCATGGCCGCCGCCCAGGACGCCGACCTGACCATCACCGCCACGCTGGATCGCCGGGCGGCGCTGACGGACTGCGACGGCGTGCTCTCCAGCTACCGTCCCGGCGGCTTCGAGGCCCGCGTGCTCGACGAACGCCTGCCGCTGAACCGGGGCCTGATCGGTCAGGAGACCCAGGGGGCCGGCGGCTTTTTCATGGCCCTGCGCGCCATCCACGTGGCCCGCGGTCTGGTGGAGGACATGGCGGCCGTGTGCCCGCGCGCCACGCTGTTCAACTACACCAATCCCGTGAACATCGTCGCCCAGGCGGTGGCCGACCACAGCGACGTGCCGGTCGTGTCGCTGTGTGAGGGGCCGATCCAGTTCCCGCGCGAGATCGCGGAGCTGGCGGGCCTCGACCCGGGGCTCGTGCAGGCCCCCATGCTGGGCCTGAACCACGCCTGCTGGAGCGATGGCGCCCTGTACGGCGGCCAGCCCATGCTGCCGCTGCTGCGGAAGCGGCTGGAGGCCGGCATCGACGACGAGTGGGCGCGGCGCTGGATCGCGCTGGCCGTGCAGATGGACTCGCTGCCGGCCTCGTACATGAAGTACTACTACTTCGAAGCCGAGATGCTGGCCGAGCTGCGCGCCAAGGGCACCACACGCGCCGAGGACATCCTGGCAGACGTGCCGAGCTACTGGGCGCACTACCGCGAGCAGCTGGACTCCCAGGCGCCCACCCTGGAGCCGGGGCTCTCGCGCGGCGGCATCTTCGAGCTGGAGGTCGCGGTGGACGTGATGGACTCCTTCTTCAACGATCTGGGCGAGGTCTGGCCGACCAACGTGGTCAACCGGGGCGCGCTGGCCGATCTGCCCGACTCCCTGGTGGTCGAGGGGCCCTGTCTGGTGAGCCTCTCCGGCGTGCGCCCGATCGCCGGCCACCGCCTGCCGCCCCCGGTGCGCGGCCTGGTCGGCGCCCTGGGCGAGTACCAGCAGCTCGCCGCGAACGCCGCCTGGGAGGGCACCCGGCAGGAGGCCGTGCAGGCGCTGCTGAGCAATCCCCTGGTGCGCTCGCTGGAGCAGGCCCAGGGACTCTACGCCGAACTCGCCCACGCCCACCGCGACTGGCTGCCGGAGCGGCTGTGGTAGCGGGGAGTGTCTCGCTGGAGGTGCTGCCGGACGCGGGCGCCCTGGCCGTTCGGGCCGCCGACTGGATCGCCCGGCGCATCCGGGCCAGGCCCGACCTGAGCGTGCTGGTCGCCACCGGCAACACGCCGATGCCCACCTACGCGCGGCTGGCGGAACTGGTGGCCGGGGGAGAGCTGGACGCCTCCCGCGTGACCGCCGTGCAACTCGACGAGTATCTCGGGCTGGAGCCAGACGACCCGCGCTCGCTGCGCGCCTGGATGAACCGGACGTTCGTGCGGCCGCTGGGGATCACGAGGGTCGTGCCCCTGGACGATCCGGCGACCTTTGGGGCCGCGCTGGCGCGGCTGGGCGGCCTCGACCTGGCCATCCTGGGGCTGGGGCCGAACGGGCACCTGGGCTTCAATGAGCCGCCCAGCCCGCCGGACGCGCCCACCCGCACCCTGGCCCTCACGCCCGAGAGCCTGCAGAGCAACCGGGCCTACTGGCAGGGTCTGGCGGTGCCCACGCACGCCATCACCGCCGGCATGGACGTGATCCTCGCGGCGCGCGAGACCCTGCTGCTGGTGGGCGGGGCACACAAGCGGGACATCCTCAGGCGCGCCCTGCACGGCCCCGAGACGCCGGACGTGCCCGCCTCCTTCCTGCGCCGCACCGCCCTGACCGTGCTGGCCGACCGGGAGGCGGCGCCGTGACGGTGCTGGAGGCCCCTCCGGCCCAGCCTGCGGGGCGCGTGCTGGACGCCGTGCTGGGCATCGACGCCGGCAACACCAAGACCATCGCCCTGATCGTGGGGCGGGGGGGCGAGGTGCTGGGCTGGGGCCGCGCCGGGCCGAGCAACATCTACGTCTCGCGCCCCCTGGCGCTGGCGGCGGTCGAGCGGGCGGTGGCGCAGGCCCGGGAGATCGCCGGCCTGTCCGCCCACCGCCTCCAGGCCGTGACCCTGAGCGCCACCGGCGCCGACTGGCCCGAGGACTTCGAGCTGCTGCGCGCCGCCCTGCGCCAGTGGGACTGGGCGCCCCGCCAGGGGGTCGTGAACGACGCCGTGGGCGCGCTGCGGGCCGGGACGCTCGACGGGCTGGGCGTGGCCGTGGTCTGCGGCACGAGTTCCGGCACGGCGGCCCGCGCCGCCGGCCAGGACGCCTGGCACAGCTCCTACTGGCAGGAGCCGGAGGGGGCCGAGGAACTGGCGCGGCTGGCCGTGCGGGCGGTCTACCGCGCCCACCTGGGCATCGACCCGCCCACGACCCTGACCGCGCGGGTGCTCGCGGATCTGGGCTGCCCGGACGTGGACGCCCTGCTGCACCGCCTGAACGCCCGCACGGTTCGCAAGCCGCGCAAACTGGGGCGGCTGGCGAAGGGACTGCTCGACGAGGCCCACGCGGGCGACCCCACCAGCCGCCGGATCGTGCAGAAACACGGCGCTGCGCTGGGCGACTACGCCCTGGTCGCCGCGCGGCGGGCGGGGCTCTCGGGCGGCTACCACCTCGTCACCTCCGGCGGCGTGATGCGCCACCCTTCGCCGCTGCTGCGTCAGGCGCTGGTGGAGCAGGTGCAGGGCGCTCATCCCGGCGTGACCTGGCAGCCCTCTCGCCTGGAGCCGGTGTACGGCGCCGCGCTGCTGAGCCTGGAACTGGCCGGCGCGTCCGTGACCGAGGAGCACTTCGGCCGGCTGGCGCAGGGCGGGCCGTCCGCTACGCTCTTCCTGAGTTGACGCCCTCTCACTTCCCCGAGGTTCTATGACCTGTGTGCCCACCCTCAGCGCCCTGTACGCGTATCCCCTCAAATCGGCCCGCGGGACGGCCCTGACCCACGCCCCGGCGCAGGCGCGCGGCCTGGCGCACGACCGCCACTGGGCCGCCGTGGATGCCACGGGCCGCCTGATCACCCAGCGCGAATGCCTGCGCCTGGCCCTGATCCAGCCCCGGATCGAGGAGGGGCGGCTGTTCCTGAGCCTCCAAGGCGGCCCGGAGCAGGCGGTGCCGGACGGACAGGGCCGCAGCCTGCGCCCCCTCAGGCTCTGGACGGAGGAGTTCACCGGGCACGACCTGGGAGACGAGGTGGCCGCGTGGCTCAGTGCCGCCCTGGGCGTCGAGTGCCGCCTCGCGGAGCTGCCGGCCGCGTTCGGCCGCTGGCAGGAAGGGAAACCCTACCGCGCGCCGCTCTCCTTCGCCGACGGCAACCCGTTCCATCTGGTGGGGGAGGGCTCCGTGGGGGCGGTCGCCGAGGCCGCCCCGGTGCCGGTGGAGGCGCCAACCTTCCGGCCCAATCTGGTGATCGCCGGCCTGGACGCCTACGCCGAGGATTTCTGGCGCCTGATCCAGATCGGGGACGTGCGCCTGCAGGTGGTGGAGAGCTGCGACCGCTGTGGCGTCGTGAACACCACGGCCCACGGCACCGTGCGTGCCGAGCCGCTACGGACATTAACCCGCCTGCGCCGCACCGGGAAGCATGTGCCCCTGGGCCAGCACCTGATCCTGGCCCCCGGTCAGGCCGAGGGCGCCACGTTGCGCGTCGGAGACCCGGTGCAGGTTCTGGAGGTGGGCGAGTCGCCCAATGGGTTCTATGGCGAGTGAGCCGATGATCAGGAAGGAGCGTCTGCCCGTGATTCCCCAGCCGGCCCGGGTCGAGTGGCTGGGCGGCGAACTTCCGTCCAGGCTGCTGGAGGAGGTCATCTGCGACGTGCCCGATGCTGACGTTCAGGCCCTCGCGGCGGTCATCCGGGAGGCCCTGGCGGATCAGGCCGGCGGGCCCGGGCGGCTCCCCGTGAGGGTGGAACGGGCATCCACCCCGGCCCCCGAGGGCTACTCCCTGCGGATCGACGGCGGCGGCGCTCGGATGCGCGGCTCCATCGAGGGGCTGCGCCATGCCTGGGCGTCCCTCGGGCAGCTGCTGGACGCCGGCGACACCCTGCCCCACGTCCTGATCAGCGACGCGCCGGCCTTTCCCCACCGGGGCGTGATGCTCGACGTGTCGCGCCACTTCATGCCCACGCCAGACGTGCTGGCCTTTATCGCCGAGCTGGCGCGGCTCAAGTTCAACGTGTTCCACTGGCACCTCACCGACGACCAGGGCTGGCGCATCGAGCTGCCCCGCTTCCCGGCGCTCACCGGGGTCGGCGCCTGGCGCCCAGGCACCCTGATCGGCCACGCCGACGCGCCCGGGCCGCCGGCTTACGAGGCTCGGCCCCACGGCGGCTTTTACACCCAGTCCGAGATCCGCGAGGTGGTGGCGTTCGCCGCTGGCCTAGGCATCACGGTGATCCCCGAGATCGACCTGCCGGGCCACTCCAGCGCCGCGCTGGCGGCCTACCCGCAGTACAGCTGCCACTGCCGGCCCGGCGACGTCTGGCAGGGCTGGGGCGTGCGCGACCACGTGTTCTGTACCCGGGACGAGTCGCTGGACTTTCTGGAACAGGTACTGGACGAGGTGCTGCCCCTGTTCCCCTCGCCGCTGATCCATCTGGGCGGCGACGAGGTGCCCACGACCCACTGGGAGGACTGCCCGGACTGTCAGGCCGTGATGGCCCGTGAGGGCCTGCAGGACGTGGAGGAACTGCACCGTTACGTCATGGCCCGGCTGGCCCGGTTCCTGCAGTCGCGCGGCCGCCGCCTGGCCGCCTGGGACGAGATCACCGACACGCCCCCGGTGCCGGCGGGCACGCTGGTGCTCTCGTGGCGCGGTACGGAGGGCGGTGTGCTGGCCGCCCGCGCCGGTTTCGAGACCGTGATGTGCCCGGCCAGCCACGTCTACCTCGACCACTATCAGGCCGACCCGGCGGGCGAGCCGCTGGCGATCGGAGGCCTGAGCACGCTGGAGACGGTGTATTCGTTCCGGCCCGTGCCGCCGGAGCTGGAGCCCCGGCACCGGGGGCGGGTGCTGGGCGGGCAGGCGAACCTCTGGCGCGAGTACATGCCCGACACCGCCCACGTGCAGTACATGGCCTTTCCCCGCCTGCACGCGCTGGCGGAGGTGCTGTGGTCGCCTCAGGAGGGGCTGGACTTCGCAGATTTCCACGCCCGCTTGGGCAGGCAGCTGCCAGCCCTGACCCGGCGGGGCGTGCGCTTCCGGCCCCTGGATCGACCGGGGTGACGGGGCGGCCCCCGCAGACGAGCAGGGCGCAACAGGTCACAATTGAACCACCCATGACCCTGACCCCGGAATTTCGCCCGAGGCGCTGGAAGGCCGGCACCGCCCTGTACGTCCTCCGGTTCTCACGGCGCGTGCCCGCATGACGCCCGGCGAACTGGTACCCGACTTCAGCGCGGTGCTGACCCTGATCCGGCAGGCCCAGGGTCAGGCGCTGCGGCAGGTCAACCGTGACCTGATCGAACTGTACTGGCGGGTGGGCGAATACCTGCACCACAAGACCGGCGCCGAGGGCTGGGGGCGCGGCACCGTGCAGCAGCTCGCAACATGGCTCAGCGCCGAGCACCCGGATCTGCGGGGCTTTTCAGCCTCCAACCTGTGGCGGATGGAGCAGTTCTACCGCACCTACCAAGGCAGTCCAAAACTCGCACCACTGGTGCGAGAACTCAGCTGGACGCATAACCTGCTGATCATGGGCCGAACGCAGGGTGGGCAGGAGCGGGAATTTTACCTCCAGGCCGCCATCCAGGGGCGCTGGAGCAAACGCGAGCTGGAACGCCAGATGGACGGCAGCCTGTACGAACGCGCCCTGACCGAGCCAGCCCGGCTCAGCCCGGCCCTGGTGGCCCAGCAGCCGGAGGCCGCCACCGTGTTCCGCGACAGCTACCTCCTGGACTTCCTGAACCTGCCCGCAGGGCACAGCGAGCACGACCTGCAGCACGGTCTGGTCAGCCACCTGAAGGACTTCCTGCTGGAACTGGGGCCGGACTTCGCCTATATGGGCGAGCAGTACCGCCTTCAGGTCGGCACGCAGGACTTCTTCATCGACCTGCTGATGTACCACCGCCGCCTGCAGGCCCTGGTCGCCTTCGAGCTGAAGGTCACGGCCTTCTCGCCCGCCATGATGGGGCAGCTCGACTTCTACCTGGAAGCGCTGGACAGAGACCACCGCCAGCCGCACGAAAATCCCAGCATCGGCGTGCTGCTGTGCCGGGGCGCCGACTCCCAGGTGGTCGAGTACGCCCTGGCCCGCAGCGCCTCGCCCGCTCTGGTGGCCCGCTACCTCACCGAGCTGCCCGACAAGGCCCTGCTGCAGGCCAAACTGGACGAGTTCTACGCGCTGGAGGAGGAGAGAGTGCAGGGAGAGACACCATAGTCCTCACAGCTCCACAGGCCGCACCGACCATCTCTTTGCTGTGGAGAGCAGACAGCAGACATTGCGGAGACTCGTCCCTGATCATCTGCTGCCGGCAAACCCGGAACTATTGCGTCCGGCGGGTCTGAACGTAGGCGAAGAAGAGAATCCACGCGACGCCCCACAGCAGCAGCGCGGCGACGAGCAACAACTGCGCCGTCGGCAGGCCGTACAGCGCGGGGAAGAACGTCAACGCGAGCGCATCCAGGAACATCGCCACAGCGGACATCACAGCGGCCGCCAGCAGGGTGCCTGCCCCTGAAACGCGTCCCAGGGTCACCCCGATCTTCAAGAAGACCCAGGCGAGCGGAATGCAGCCGGCAAACACGAGGGGCAACGTGGCACTGCCCGGGATCAGCAGCGCCGGCCCGAGCAGGCGGAACATCATGGCCGCCACGAACCACAGGAGAACGCCGAGGCCCACAAACAGGGGGAGCCGGTCGGCCGCGAGAGACGGGGAAGGAGCAGCAACGGTCGTCATAGGAGACCTCCTGCGTGCAACGCACTCTTCAGCGCGTGAAACGCCTCGTTGGTGCGCTCCTCTTCATGGGTCGAGAAGCGGTCGATCAGCAGCCCCGTCAGGGCGGCCAGGACGATGTTGGCGGTGGGTGCAGATACGCCTTCTCTCAGATGCGCGGCGACCACCTCCAGCCACGCCCGGATGGCGCCGCGCGCGAACTGCCGGTAGTGCTCCTCGCCGTCGATGGCGCGGAGTTCGACCTCGAAGAGCGAGCGCAGGAAGGGAATCAGTTCAGGGGAGGTCAGCCGCGCCCACAGCACGTCGAGGCGCTCGGCGGGGTCGGCCAGCGGGTCGACCTGCGAGAGCGCGGCCTGCTGCTGCTGGGCGATGACTCCCAGTACCTCGACGACCAGTTGCTCCTTGGAACCGAAGTGGTACAGCAGCAGCCGGGCACTGACGCCCAGGTGAGCCGCGAGCGGCCGGAGACTGAGATCGGTGAGGCCCTGGCGCAGCACGTAGTCGGCCGCGCGGCGCAGCAACTCCGCTTTGGCCTGTGGATTCGGTGGTCGTCCCATATCCTCCTCGGTCGTTACGTGAAACGACTGTAGAGGAAATAGAGCCGCAGATCAAGCGGCGAATGGTCACTTCGACGACGACGGGAATCAGACCATCGTATGAAGCGGGGAGCACTCGCAGGAAACGTCGTCAGGACAGTGGTACGTCCCATTCACACATGACGTTTTTCTTCCGGCTACCCTTTCGGCCCCTGTCGCAGATCCTCCCAGGGGCCGCCATCCTCGAAGCGCCCTGGCTCCAGCGTGCGGGTGCGCGGGTCTTCGGCCTGGTCGAGTTGCAGCACCATCCACTTCGGATAGGGCGTGCCGGGATGGCTGGCCCGGTCGAGTTCACGGCGATCCTCGTCGCTCAGCACGATGTCCAATGAGCGGATGTTCTCGCCCAGTCTCTCAGTGGAGCGCGCCGCGATGATCACGCTGCTCACCCCCGGCTGCGAGACCGTCCAGGCCAGCGCGACCTGGGCCGGGGTGACGCTGTGGCGGGCCGCGACCGCGCGCAGGGCCTCCAGCACCGGGCGCCCCTTCTCCCAGCTGAAGGGCACGAACTGGCCGGCCTCGCCGAAGCGCGTGCCGGCAGGCGCCTGCTCCGGGCGGTCGTACTTGGCCGAGAGGTAGCCGCCGGCCAACGGGCTCCAGACCAGCACGCCCAGGCCCGAATAGGCCGCCAGATCCATCCACTCGTGCTCCAGCTCGCGGCCGACCAGCGAGTAGTACAGCTGCGCGGTGACAAACGGCTCCCAGCCCCGGCGCTCCTGAATCCCCAGCGCGGTGGCCGCCTGCCACGCCAGGTAGTTGCTCAGCCCGATATGCCGCACCAGACCGCGCCGCACCAGATCATTGAGCGTGCTCAGGGTCTCTTCCAGCGGCGTGTGGCTGTCCCAGCCGTGCACCTGATAGAGGTCGAGATAGTCGGTCTGCAGGCGCCTGAGGCTCGATTCCACCCCGCGCAGGATGTTCACACGGGTGGCCCCCGAACGGTTGACGTTGGTGTCCGACATCGGCAGGCGGAATTTGCTGGCCAGCACGACCTCCTCGCGGAGGCCGCGCAGCGCCACGCCCAGCTGCGACTCGGATTCGCCGCGCGAATAGACGTCGGCGGTGTCGATGAAATTGATGCCCTGATCGAGTGCGAACTTCACCATGTCGGTGGTCGCCGCCTGGTCGAGCGAGCCCATGTTCATGGCCTGCCCGAACTGCATGGTGCCCAGCGCGAAGGCGCTGACGATCAGGCCCGAGCGGCCCAGCGTGCGGTACTGCATGAGGCTCCCTTGTGCGGTGGTGGAGGGGTTCGGGACGGTGACCCAGTCCGGGCGGCTCAGCCCAGCCTGCTGCCGGCTTCGCTGAAATCGGCCTGTAACGCGGCTTCGAGCGCGGCCACCAAGAGCACCGTGCCGGGATCGGGCTTGCCCTCGGTGCGCTCGCCCACCCAGTTGGCCCGGCCGACCTGACTGCGGAGCGCTATGGCGGCGTCCCGGCCGGCGCGGGCGGCGTCCAGCATGGTCTGGGCAGCGTGTTCCAGCGGCTCACCGGCCTTCAGCGCCTCACTCAACGCCACGGCCGCCGGATGCAGGGCGTCAACGATGGTCTTGTCGCCCGGCTTCGTCTTGCCCCGCTCCTGCAGGCCCTGGTCGGCGGCGTTCAGCATGGCGGCGAGATCCTCCGGGCCTAGGGTGGCCCGGCCCATCACCTCCTTGCCGGCGCGCATGAAGGCGGTGGCCATCAGGGCGCCCATAGTGCTGGGCGCGGCGCGGTTGTAGGCCATGCCGGCGCCGGCCAGCCACCTGCCCAGGTCGTCCGTCGGGGGCGTGGCGTCCAGGTAGGCGAGGATGGCCTGGGCACCGCGCTCGGCGGTCAGCCCGCTGTCGCCGTCGCCGATGTCGGCGTCGAGGCGGTTGAGATGGTCGCGCAGCAAGATCAGCTGCGCGGCCGCGCGGCGCAGGGCGTCCGAGATCTCCTGGCCAGTGATGACCTCGGCCCCGCCTTCGCTCACCGTCCGACCTGTGTGAAGAAGGGCGTGTGGGCCGGATGATCCAGCAATCCCTGCAGCTCGTCGTCGAGCTTCATCACCGTCAGGCTGGCGCCGGCCATCTCCAGGCTGGTGGCGTATTCGCCCACAAAGGCCTGATGCACGGCCACGCCGCGTTCCTCCAGCGTGCGGTGGACGCGGCGGAAGAGGATGTACAGCTCCTCCGGGGGCGTGGCCCCCAGGCCGTTCACCATGACCGCTAGGCGGTCGCCCCCGTGCACGTCCAGCTCAGCCAGCACGGCGTCCAGCAGTTCCACCGCGATCTGGTCGGCGCTCTCCAGCGGGCCGCGCCGCACACCCTTCTCGCCGTGGATGCCCATGCCGATCTCCATCTCGTCGTCGCCGATGGAGAACGTCGGCTGTCTGACCGCCGGCAGCGTGCAGGACGACAGCGCCACGCCCATGCTGCGGGTGTGCGCCAGCGCCTTGGTCGCGGCCGCTTCCACCTCGTCCAGGCTGCCGCCCTGATCGGCCTTCGCCCCGGCGACCTTGAAGGCGAAGATCATGCCCGCCACGCCCCGCCGGGTGTCCTGCCGCTCGGGGCTGGCGCTGGCCACGTCGTCCCTGACCAGCACGGTTCGCACCTCGATGCCCTCCATGTCGGCCATCTCGGTCGCCATGTCGAAGTTCATGACGTCGCCGCCATAGTTGCCGTAGATGTACAGGACGCCCTTCCCGCCATGGATCCGGCGCGTGACCTCCAGCATCTGGTCGGCGCTGGGGCTCTGGAACACGTCGCCCACCGCGCAGCCGCTGAGCATCCCCGGCCCCACGTAGCCCAGGAACACCGGGAGATGCCCGGAGCCGCCGCCAGTCGCCAATGCGACTTTGCCCATGACAGGCGAGTCCGCGCGTACCAGACAGTGCGGATCGTCCCCGGTAAACGTCAGCTGCTCCGGGTGCGCCCGGTACAGGCCGTCGAGCATCTCGGCCACGAAGTGGTTGGGGTCGTTCAGAATCTTCTTCACGCTGAACCTCCACGGAGGGCGGAGCCGGGAATCAGGCCGGCAGCGACAGGCGGGCGAACGCTGATACGGGTTAGGGGTTTCATCCTATGGCCCGGCCCGGCTGCAGGCAAGGCGAGACGGGACGCCAGCCCAAGAGCGACCCCGGCTACAAACTCGGCCTGACGGCAGCCCCAGAATTACGGTGTAAAGCACAATCTGCGCCCGCACTGTTCTCACAGCGTGTCCTCCGGGGGTTCCTTGCGTCGACTGGCCTCAGACCGTCACACGATGTTCCTGCTCATCGCCAACGTGGCGGTCGCGCTGCTCGCCACCGCGCTGAGTGGGGGCAGTTTCATGTCGTTCGACAACTGGCAGTCGATGGCCACGCAGCTGCCGGAACTGGGCCTGCTGGGGCTGTGCATCCTGATCACCATGATCTCCGGGGGCGGCGGCATCGACCTATCGGTGGTCGCCACGGCGAACCTCTCGGCCATCACCGCCGGCCTTATCAGCCGCCGCCTCTACCCCGACCCGGACGCGGCCAACATGTCCTTCACCCTGACCTTCCTGGCCCTGGCGCTGCTGGTCGGCCTGACCTGCGGGCTCGTGAACGGCCTGCTGGTCTCCCGCTTCCGCTTCGCCCCGATCCTGGCCACCCTGGGTACCTCGCTGGCCTTCCAGGGCGTCGGCTACGCGCTGACCGGCGGCTCGGCGGTGATCGGCTTTTCCACGGGCATCCAGAACCTCGGGCTGGGCACGCTGGGGCCGGTGCCCGTGCCGCTGCTGATCTATCTCGCGGTGGCCGGGGGGCTCGCCTGGGTGCTGGGCAACACGAGTTACGGCCTGCGCCTGTACCTGCTGGGCACCAATGCCCGCGCCGCACACTTCGCCGGCATCGACACCGGGCGGGTGTTGCTGGTCACCTACGCCGTATCGGGGGTGCTGGCCGCCGTCTCGGGCATCATCTTCGGCGCGCGGGCCAACTCCATCAAGGTCGACTACGGCAGCTCGTACCTCTTGATCGCCATCCTGATCGCGGTCATGGGCGGGGTCAATCCGGCGGGCGGGGCGGGGAAGGTCGTGGGGCTGGTGCTGGCGACCACGGCGCTGCAGTTCCTGTCCAGCTCGCTCAATCTGCTGGGCCTGTCGAACTTCCTGAAGGACTTCACCTGGGGCCTGCTGCTCCTGCTCTCCATCGCCCTCACCTCTGGCCGGCTCAGGTTGCGCCCGGCTCCGCCGCCACCCCGTCACCCACCACCCAGTCACCCGCCCCCCGCCGCTCAGATGGGCGGCACCCCAGGAGGAAGCCCATGAAAAGAACGTGGATGTTCGGCACGCTCGGTCTGTTGCTGGTCGGTGCAGCGGTGACCGGCGCCCAGGCGCAGAACAAGAAGTACACCATCGTCACGGTGGTCAAGATCACCGGGATCAACTGGTTCAACCGCATGGAGACCGGGGTCAAGAAGTACGCCAAGGACACCGGCAACGCGGCGACCCAGACCGGCCCCTCGACCGCCGACGCCGCTCAGCAGGCGGCCATCATCGAGGACCTGATCGCCAAGAAGCCCGACGCCATCGCGGTGGTGCCCTTCAGCCCCGAGACGCTGGAGCCGGTGCTGAAAAAGGCCATGGCGCGCGGTATCAAGGTCATCACGCACGAGGCCGACAACCAGACCAACACGCTCTACGACATCGAGGCCTTCGACAACGTGGCCTTCGGGGCGAACCTGAACGCCCGGCTCGCCAAGTGCATGGGCGGCAGCGGCAAGTGGGCCGTGTTCGTGGGCAGCCTGACCAGCAAGACGCACAACCAGTGGGCCGACGGCGGCATCGCCAATGCCAAGAAGAATGCCGGTATGACGCTGGTGGAAAGCAAGCAGGAGACCGCCGACGACGCCGATCAGGCCTACCAGAAGGCCAAGGAGCTGATCCGCAAGTACCCCGACCTCAAGGGCTTCCAGGGCAGCGCCTCGACCGACGTGGCGGGCATCGGGCGGGCCATCGAGGAGGCCGGGCTGGAGGGCAAGACCTGCGTGTACGGCACCAGCCTGCCCTCCATTGCCGGCAAGTACCTCGACTCCGGCGCCGTGGACGGCATCGGCTTCTGGGATCCGGCCGACGCCGGCTACATCATGAACAAGGTCGCCCAGCTGGTGCTGGAGGGCAAGAAGATCACCACCGGCATGGATCTTGGGGTCAAGGGCTACAACAAGGTCACGGTCAGCAAGGGCAGGGGCAACGCCCAGATCATCCGGGGCAACGCCTTTGTGGACGTGGACAAGGGCAACTACAAGAACTACCCCTTCTAGGCGCAGGGCCACGTCCTCCCCTGCGCCGCGTGGGGGAGGATTGACGTCCACCCCCTGCCGTGTCTGCCGAGGTTCATCCATGACCGAGCCAGCTCCCAGCCCCTCTCCCGGCCCGCTGCTGCGCGTGCAGGACATCACCAAGACCTTCGGGGGCGTGCGCGCCCTGCGCGGCGTGAGCTTCGACCTGCTGGCCGGGCAGACCTACCACCTGCTGGGCGAGAACGGCTCGGGCAAGAGCACCCTGATCAAGATCATTTCGGGCGCCCAGCCGCCGGATTCGGGCACCATCGAGGTGCGCGGCCGCCGCTACCAGGCGCTCGACCCCCTGCGCGCGCTGGAAGCGGGCATCGAGACGGTCTACCAGGATCTGTCGCTGTTCCCGAACCTGAGCGTGGCCGAGAACGTGGCGCTCACGGCGCAGCTCGTCGCCCAGCAGGGCCGGCTGGCGCGCCCGCTGTCGTGGCGGGCGCTGCGCGAGGTCGCCGGGGTGGCGCTCGCCCGGGTGCGGCTGCCCACCACCCGCGCCTTTCTCGATACCCCGGTGGAGACCCTGCCTATCGCCGTGCGGCAGCTGATCGCCATCGCGCGGGGGATTGTCAGCCAGGCCAGCCTGGTGATCATGGACGAACCCACCGCCGCGCTCACCCAGCGCGAGGTCGAGAATCTGCTGGGCATCATCGGCACGCTGCAGCAGGAGGGGGTCAGCGTGCTGTTTGTGAGCCACAAGCTCGACGAGGTGTTCCGCATCGGCGGGCAGGTGATCGTGCTACGTGACGGGCAGAAGGTCGCCCAGGGGCCGCTGAGCGAATTCACGCCCCAGTCCGTGGCCTTTCAGATGACCGGCAAGACCCTGGACGATACCCGCTACCGCACGGCCGCGCCCGGTCAGGAGGCGCTGCTGGAGGTGCGCGGGCTGGGCCGCCGGGGCGCCTTCGAGGACGTGTCCTTCACGCTGCACCGGGGCGAGGTGCTGGGCATCACGGGCCTGCTCGATTCCGGGCGCAACGAGCTGGCGCACGCGCTCTCCGGCGTGCATCCGGCCGACCAGGGCGAGATCGTGCTGGACGGGCAGCCCGCCCGCCTGCGAACCCCCCGTGACGGTATCCGCCTGGGCCTGGGCTACGTGCCCGAAGACCGGCTGGCCGAGGGGCTCTTTCTCGACAAACCCATCCGCGAGAACATCATGGTCTCGGTCTTGCGGCGCCTGACGCGCGGGCCCCGCCTGGACTACCCGCAGGCGACGGCCGACACGACGAAGCTGGCTAAGGATCTCCAGGTCGCTACCCCGGACGTCATGCTGCCGGTGGCCTCGCTGTCGGGCGGCAACCAGCAGAAGGTGATGGTCGCCCGCTGGCTGGCCATCGGCCCGAAGGTGCTGATTCTGCACGGCCCCACCGCCGGGGTCGATGTGGGCAGCAAGGACGCCCTGTACCGCATCGTGCAGCGGCTCGCGGCCGACGGTCTGGGCGTGCTGCTCATCAGCGACGACCTGCCCGAACTGCTCATGAACGCCGATCGGATCGGGGTCATGCGGCGTGGGAGGCTGAGCCGCATCTCTCCGGTGGAGTCGCTGACGGAAGCTGGACTGAGTGCCGAGCTGCTGGACGTCGGCCCATCCACTCCACGGCCAGTTGGGGGCCACGCATGAGTCTGACGCAGGTGGAAGCGCCCGCCCGCCCCCTGCCCCCCTGGCGCTCCTGGCTGGGGCGGCCCGAGGTCGTCACGCTGGGCCTGATCCTGCTGTTCTGCGCCCTGCTCACCGCCCTCTCGCCCCAGTTCCTGACGGTCAAGACGCTCTTCGACACCCTGCGCGCCTGCGTAACGCTGGGCATCTTCGCGCTGGGCGTGCTGCTGGTGCTCGCGGCGGGCGGCATCGACGTGAGCTTCACGGCGGTCGCGGTCTTCGCCCTCTACAGCGCCACAAAACTGACCCTGGGCGTCTGGCCCGAGGCGCCCTACCCGGTGCTGATGGCCCTGTGTCTGGGTACCGGGCTGCTGCTGGGGCTCGCCAACGGCTTCATGGTCGACCGCTTCCGGGTGCCGAGCCTGATCGTGACCATCGGCACCCAGTACCTCTACCGGGGCTTCCTGCTGGCCTTTATCGGCACGGCGCATATCATGAACATTCCGGCGGCCATGGACTCGTTTGCGCGGGTCAACCTCACGCGCTTCCAGACCGCCGACGGCACCAACGTCTCGCTGCCGGCCACCTTCCTCTTTCTGGTCGCCGCCGCGCTGCTCACGCACTTCATCCTGACCCGCACGCTGCTGGGGCGCGCGACCTACGCCGTGGGCGGCTCCATCCCCATCGCCGAGCGGCTGGGCATTCCGGTGCGCCGCGTGATGCTGTTCGTCTTCGGCTACGCCGGGCTGCTCGCGGGCCTGGGCGGGCTGATCCACGGCACCCAGAACCGTCTCGCCAACCCCTTCGATCTGGTCGGGCAGGAGCTGGACGTGATCGCGGCGGTCGTGCTGGGCGGCGCGCGGGTCACGGGCGGGCGCGGCTCGGTCGTGGGCACCCTGCTGGGCGTGGTGCTGATCGTGCTGATCAAGAACAACCTCGTGCTGATGGGCGTGCCCAGCACCTACCAGAAGCTGGTCATCGGCGCCATCATCCTCGTCGCCAGCGGCGTGTTCGCGCGGCGCGAAGCGCGCTGAAAGGGGAGACCCCATGTTGACGTTATGTTGAAATTCGGCGCACACGCCTTCTGCTGGGAGGGCGACTGGACAGACGAGATCGGCGACCGCGTGATCGAGCAGGCCGCCCGCGCGGGGCTCGACTTCATCGAGATTCCCCTGCTGCATCCGGAGACCTTCGACGCCAGGCGCCACCGCCGTCATCTGGAGGCTGTAGGGCTGGCCTGCGTCAGTTCGCTGGGTCTGCCAAGGGATGCCCACATGCCCCACGAACCCGAGAAGGCCGTCACCTTCCTGACCGGCGTGCTCGACCGCATGGAGGAACTCGGCGCACGCGACCTGACCGGCTGCACGGGCTATTCCATCGGCGTGCTCACCGGGCAGGGGCCGACGTCACAGGAACTCGACCGCATGGTGGACGGCCTAGCCCGCGTCACCGAGGACGCCCGCTCGCGCGGCATCGGGGTCGGGCTGGAGGCGATCAACCGCTACGAGACCTACATGGTGAACACGCTGGATGACGCGCTGGCGGTCGTGAACCGGGTCGGCTCGGACAACCTGCGCGTGCACGCCGACACCTACCACATGAACATCGAGGAGACGAACCTGCGCGAAGCCCTGGGCCGCGTGAAGGGCAAGCTGAATTTCATCCACATGAGCGAGAGCCACCGGGGTCTGGTGGGAACGGGCACCGTGCCCTGGGAGGACGTCTGGCAGGGGCTGGCCGATATCGAATTCAGCGGCTATCTGACGCTGGAATCCTTCGCCGCCCCGAACGCCGAGCTGGCGGCGGCCACCTGCATCTGGAAGCCGCCTCGGCACAGCGGGCAGGAACTCGCGCAGGGGGGGCTGGCGTTCCTGCGCGAGGGGGCCACCCGCCACGGGCTGATGTAGGCGGCGCCCCGGCCCGAAGTCACCCGCCACCCGGACGACTTGACCTACACTGGAGGGAACACCCTTGTTCGTGGTTCGGCGGCGCGGCCCTCCCTGGCCCTGGCCGCCCCCAGAGTCCTCCCTTCCTCGCGGAAGCGGAGTCGCCTTCCCGATCAGGACGATAAGGAGCCGCCATGACCACCCAGGTGCCCACGCCCGCCACGGATATTCCCCCCCAGACGCCCTCCCACGAGGTACGCAACTGGCTCATGGCTTTCGGCGGGGCGCTGGAACGCCAGGACATCGCCGCCGTGACCGGGCTGTTCGAGCCCGGCGGCTTCTGGCGCGATCTGCTGAGCTTTACCTGGAACATCAAGACCCTGGAGGGCCGTGAGCCCATCGCGGACATGCTGCGGGCCCAGCTCGCGGGCGCCTTGCCGTCGAACTGGGAGCTGGAGGGCGAGGCGACCGAGGCCGGCGGCGTCACCGAGGCGTGGTTGACCTTCGACACGGCCGTCTCGCGCGGGCGCGGGCACCTGCGCCTGCGGGACGGTCAGGCCTGGACGCTGCTGACCACCATGCTGGAGCTGAAAGGGCATGAGGAGCGCACGGGTTCCAGACGAGAGCGGGGCGCCGAGCACGGCGCGGTGGCGGATCGAAAAAACTGGCTGGATCGCAAGATGCAGGAGGAGGCCGAACTGGGCCACAGCCGCCAGCCCTACACCGTGATCATCGGCGGCGGGCAGGGTGGGATCGCGCTGGGGGCACGGCTGCGGCGCCTCGGTGTGCCGACCCTCATCATCGAGAAGCATGAGCGGCCCGGCGACTCGTGGCGCAAGAGATACCACTCGCTGTGCCTGCACGATCCCGTGTGGTACGACCACCTGCCGTACCTGCCCTTTCCCGAGGACTGGCCGGTCTTCTCGCCCAAGGACAAGATCGCCGACTGGCTGGAGATGTACACCCGCATCATGGAACTCAACTACTGGGGGGGCACCGAGGCGAAGAGTGCCCGCTGGGACGACCAGAAGCAGGAGTGGGAGGTCAGGGTCGTGCGCGGCGGGCAGGAGGTCGTGCTGCGCCCGAAACAGCTGGTCATGGCGACCGGCATGTCGGGCATCCCCAATACCCCCAGTTTCCCCGGCATGGACTCCTTCCAGGGCACCCAGGTGCATTCCAGCGCCTTCCGGGGCGGCGAGGAGTGGCGCGGCAGGAAGGCCGTGGTGGTCGGCAGCAACAACTCCGCGCACGACATCTGCGCCGACCTCTGGGAGCACGGCGCCGACGTGACCATGCTGCAGCGCTCCAGCACCCACATCGCCCGCTCGGAGTCGCTGATGGAGCTCGCGCTGGGCGGCCTGTATTCGGAAGAAGCCCTCAAGAGCGGCATCGGCACCGACATGGCCGACCTGATCTTCGCCTCGATCCCCTACCGGGTGCTGCCCTCCATGCACGTGCCCGTGTACGAGGAGATGGCCCGCCGCGACGCCGACCTCTACGACCGGCTGAAGAAAGCTGGCTTCCTGCTCGACTTCGGCGACGACGGCTCGGGCCTGTTTATGAAATATTTGCGCCGGGGCTCGGGCTATTACATCGACGTGGGCGCCTCCGAACTCGTCGCGGACGGCAAGGTGAAACTCCGGAGCGGCGTGAGCGTCCAGCAGGTTAACGCCCGTTCCTTGACCCTCAGCGACGGCTCCGAGCTGCCCGCCGACCTGATCGTGTACGCCACCGGCTACGGCTCGATGAACGGCTGGGCCGCGAAATTGATCTCGCAGGAGACGGCCGACCGGGTGGGCAAGGTCTGGGGCCTGGGCTCGGGCACGACCAAAGACCCTGGCCCCTGGGAGGGCGAACTGCGGAATATGTGGAAGCCCACGCAGGTGCCGAATCTGTGGTTCCACGGCGGCAACCTGCACCAGTCGCGGCATTACTCGCTCTACCTGAGCCTGCAGCTCAAGGCCCGCATGGAGGGGATTCCCACCCCGGTCTACGGTCTACAGGAAGTCCACCACCTGAGCTGAGGAGGACAGGCAAAACGGCTGGTATGGGCGACATCTGTGCCCGTACCAGCCATCTTGCAGAGATTCAGAGGTGCGTCGTCCCAGTTCCGTATGCCCCCCGCTCCGTGTTCGGAGTCCATCCGGGGCGAAGGAACCTGCTGAGCGGCGAAGCAGAGAAGGTAAGGGGACGGACTGACGCGGCATGGACCCGCAGAGCGCCGCAGGTAAGAAACATCTGGCGCTGTCCTGGATGTCCCGGGATGGAGCGGCAGTCCGTATGACGGGGCGGATTCAGGAGCGCTGGCGGCTTCGCCAGAGCAGGGCGGCGGTGAGGCCGGCCCCGACCACGGCCACGCGCACCAGCCCCGGGTGCAGCGCGGCGGCCGTGTAGGAGCTGGTCTTCTGGACATGGCCGGGATAGTCCCCATGCTCGGAGAGGCGTTCGGAGGGGTGCTCCAGGGCGTTGCGCTCCTGCGGCCGCGGCGGCTCGGCCGATTCGGTGCGCGGGATGATGAAGCCCTCCATCGCCCGGTCGGTCGCCCTCGGGGCCAGACCACCGAACACGGAGATGCCCCGGCCCCCGCTGCCCACCGAGACGTCCCGCACCGGATGGGCGGCGGCGTGCAGGATGGCGCGGGCCACCGTTTCCGGCGCGTATACAGGCGGCACATGCTGCGGCTTGTGCGGCAGGTAGTTCCTGGCATTCAGCGGAAAGGGCGTGTCGATGGGGCCGGGCTTGATCAGCGTGACCGAGACCGGCGCGCCCGAGTCCTCCAGTTCCATCCGCAGCGCGTCGGTGAAGCCCTTGATGGCGTGCTTGGAGGCCGCATAGGTGCCCTGCAGCGGAATGGCCCGCTCGGAGACCGTGCTGCCCACGTTGATCAGCGCGCCGCCCCGTTCCCGGAGTACCCGAACCGCCTCCAGCGAGCCGTACACCAGCCCCCAGTAGTTGATGTCGAACACCCGACGCATGTCCGCCACACTGACCTCGTCCAGCCGGCCGTACATGCCGACCCCGGCGTTGTTCACCCAGGTGTCGAAGCCGCCGAAGGTGTCCTGGGCGGTCTGCGCGATCTGGCGCACGTCCTCCTCACGGCTCACGTCGGCCACCACGGCCACGGCCTGTGCGCCTGCGCCCTTCAGTTCAGCCACGAGGTCGTTCAGCGCCCCCTCGCTGCGGGCCGCCAGTATCAGCTTCGCGCCCGCCCCGGCCGCCCGCCGCGCCGTGCTCAGCCCGATGCCCGAGGACGCCCCGGTGATGACCATGACCTGCCTGGTCAGGGGCTTCAGGGTGAGCCGGCTCACGGCATCTCCTCCGGCTGCGTGAGCCGGCTCGCCAGCACGCTGGTCGCCCCGAAGGCCAGGAACGCGGTGCGGGCGCGGGCGTTGCCGGAGAAGCCGAACAGCCAGGGCGCGCCCATCGCCAGCAGGCCGGCCCCAAAATCTGCCGCCAGGTGCGTGCGGAAGGGAATGACGCGCACGGCGCCCCACTCGGCGCGGGTCAGCAGGGTCGCCAGCAGGACGCCCGCGCCCATCACCTGGCAGGTGCGGACGGCCGTGGAGTCGTCCTGAAAGCCGAAGAGCCGGGGAGCGGCCACGATCGCGGCCGCGTAGGAGTAGTCGGCGGCGCCGTGCAGGCGGCGGGAAATGGGTTTCGCCATGAGCAGTCTCCTTGAAGGGTGAAAGGGCAGCGTGGAGTGCGGGTGGCGGCACACGCCCCGGATGGGATTCGCCCCCCTTAGCCAGAGCCGTCGGCTGGCGCTGATCCGGGCGAGCCCACCAGCCCGTGTTCGCGAACGATGGGGATTGAGACGACGGAGGCGACCGTGAGCCTGTCAACCCGCCTCTCCCGTTGAGCCTGCCGCAGTTCAAGTAAAGCGGCTCTGCTTGCAAGCGGCATGTGATCAACTGGGTGGTCACCCTTCATCGTTCGACATCAGGTGCCCTTTCTTATGAATGTCTGGCCCAGATGATGACTGGGTGAGCCCCTCTTTGCAGTCAATGTGCCAGTTGTTTCCGGATGTCTGTGAAGAGAACCGCGTCACTTCGCGTTGTCGGCGGGGCCGCCCATGTCCGTTCGGGCCGACCTGGCGGACGGAAATCCGCCGATCCGACTCCGTGCCTGCCGTTCCGACTGCAGGACGGACAGGCCCTCCTGAGGCCCTGGGGCCAGGTGCGCCGTCCGCCTTCTTCGCCGCACCACCCGGCGACGAGGTGCAGGCCTGGGAGCCTCAAATTAAGCTAGGATGAGGCCCGACCACTCAAAGGAGTTCCATGCTTCTCGATGCACTTCGTACGAATACCCGCCCGGCGCACGAACGTCTGGAGGCGCGGCTCAGCATCCTGCGGCCCGATCTGACGCTGGCACAGTACACCGACCTGCTCCGGCGTCAGTACCTGCTCTACCTGCCCCTGGAGGCCCAGGTTGGGCGGGCCATTCCTGCCCACTGGTTGGCCCTATTGGACTGGCCGGAGCGGCGCAAGACCCACCTGCTGGGAGCAGACCTGCAGGCGCTCGGCGAGCGCTGGCCGGACGCCGGGGCCAGCGCTGAGACCGTGCGCCCAGCCCTCCCGGACGAGGCGGCGGCCTGGGGGGCGCTGTACGTGCTGGAGGGCGCCACGCTGGGTGGGCAGGTGATCTGCCGGCACCTGGGGCCCCACCTGGGCCTGCAACCGGGAGCGGGCCTGAGCTTCTATGCCAGCTACGGCGCGCTGGTGGGGCCACGCTGGAAGGCCTTCCTGGCGCTGCTCGAACGACGGCACGAGGCGGCGGGGCCGCAGGCCGCGACCTTCCGGGCCGGTGCCGTGCAGGGCGCGTGCGACACCTTCGCCGCCTTCGAACGCTGGGTCGTGCCGGCCCTGGGGCCGCAGCGGGTGGTGGCGTGAGCACCGGAAACGAGAGCATCGGCGCCCAGGTGCGCCTGGGCTCCCAGACGGTCGACCTGACCTCCTGCGACCGCGAGCCCATCCATATTCCGGGCTATGTCCAGCCGCACGGCTTCCTGCTGGTGGTCGACGAGGCGAGCGGCCGGATCGTGCAGGCCAGCGCCAACGCGGCCGACTTCGTGCGTCCGGGGAACGGGGGGCCGGATCAGGCCACGCCGGATCAGACCACGCTGAACCAGGCCGTGCTGGGTCAGCCGCTGGGCGCGCTGCTGGAGCCGGCCAGTCTGGAACAGCTCGCCAGCGCCCGCGAGAACCTGGAGGGCAACCCGCTGCACGTCTTCACGGCCCCCCTCAGGGGCACCGGGGCCCGCTTCGACGTGATCGCGCACCGCCAGGGGGGCCTGCTGCTGCTGGAGCTGGAGCCCGCGCCGCCGCAGGCCCCGAACCCGGTGGATTTCTACCGGCTGATCAAGACCAGTCTGGCCGCGCTGGGAGCAGCCCAGTCGCTCACGGAGTTCGCCCAGGTCGGTGCGCGCGAGGTGCGTGCCCTGAGCGGCTACGACCGGGTCATGATCTACCGCTTCGCCGACGACGGCACCGGCCAGATCATCGCCGAGGACAAGCAGGATGCGCTGACCCCCTTCCTGGGCCTGCACTACCCGGCCTCCGACATCCCCAGGCAGGCGCGGGCGCTGTACGTGCTGAACATGCTGCGGATCGTGGGGGACGTGAACTATGAGCCGGTGCCACTGATTCCCACGCTGCTGCCGACCACCGGGGCGCCCACCGACATGAGCCACTGCGTCCTGCGGAGCGTGTCGCCGGTTCACGTCCAGTACCTGCAGAACATGGGGGTGGGCGCCACCCTGACCATCTCGATCCTGCGCGGCGGCGAGCTGTGGGGCTTGATCGCCTGTCATCACCAGACGCCCCGCCGGGTGGGCTACGACGTGCGCGCCGCCTGTGAGTTCCTGGGACAGGTGATGTCGCTGCAGCTCAGCGCCAAGGAGGAGCACGAGGAGCAGGCCTACCGGCTGCGGCTGGGCCACGCCCGCGCCCGGCTGGTCGAACTGATGGCCCGCCACGACGACCTGATCGAGGGCCTGCTGCAGTCCGATCTCGATCTGCTGGCCTTTCTGGACGCGCCCGGGGCGGCTGTGTGCATCGGCGAGGAGGTGGTGCTGCTGGGCACCACGCCCGCCCGCGCCGAGGTGCTGGAACTGGCCGGCTGGCTGGCCGAGCAGCACGAACTGGCCGACAACGGCCTGATCCACACCGACGCCCTGAGCGATGACTTCGGCCCGGCCCAGGCCTACCAGCGCGAGGCCAGCGGCCTGCTGGCGGTGCAGGTCTCGGCCCGGCGCCAGGATCTGGTGATGTGGTTCCGGCCCGAGCAGGTGCAGACCGTGAGCTGGGGCGGCGATCCCAGCAAGCCGGTCGAGGTGGGCTCGGCGGGCACGGGCGTGCTGGCCGGAAACGAGCCCCGCCTGACCCCGCGCAAGTCCTTCGAGGCCTGGCAGCAGACCGTCCGTGGCCGCAGCGTGCCCTGGCGGCTCTCCGAGCTGGGGGCGGCCCAGGATCTGCGCGCGGCCATCCTGTCGGTGGTGCTGCGCCAGGCCGAGCAGGTGGGGCAGCTCAACGCCGATCTGTCGCGCTCCAACGCCGAGCTGGACGCCTTCGCGTATATCGCCTCGCACGACCTCAAGGAGCCGCTGCGCGGGCTGCACAACTACGCCACCTTCCTGCAGGAGAGTTACAGCGAGCGCATGGACGCCGAGGGCCAGCACAAGCTGGGCACGCTGGTGCGCCTGACCCAGCGCATGGAAGACCTGATCGACTCGCTGCTGCTCTTCTCGCGGGTCGGGCGCGAGGATCTGAGGGTGCAGGAGGCCGATCTGGGCGAGGTGCTCGCGGGCGTGCTGGAGATGCTGCAGGCCCGGCTGGAGCAGGATCGGGTGCAGGTGCGAGTGCCCCGGCCCCTGCCCCGGCTGCGGGTCGACCGGGTGCGGGCCGGTGAGGTCTTCAACAACCTGATCTCCAACGCCATCAAATACACCGACAAGCCCCAGCGCTGGATCGAGATCGGCTCTCTGAGCCCGGCCGAGCGTGGCCCGCTGCGGGTGCCCGAGGGCCTGGGCGAGTCGGCCGACATCTTCTACGTGCGCGATAACGGCATCGGCATCCGCGAGCGGCATCTGGAGGGCATCTTCCGGATCTTCAAGCGGCTGCACGCGCGTGACCAGTTTGGCGGCGGCACGGGCGCGGGCCTGACCATCGCGCGCAAACTGGTCGAGCGGCATGGCGGGCAGCTCTGGGCGCACTCGGAGCTGGGCCAGGGCAGCACCTTCTATTTCACCCTGGAGGCCTGAATGGCGTTGCCCGGCGACCCGGCCCCCCACCCCCTGCCCGCCCCGATCCTGCTGATCGAGGACAGCGACGAAGATTTCGAGGCCGTGCGCTGGGCCATGCGGCGCCTGGGCCGTGAGCTGCCGCTGCTGCGCTGCGCCGACGGCGATTCCGCCCTGGAGCTGCTGCGCGGCGAGGCCGGCGGTGCCGGACAGGGCCCGCTGTGGCCGGCGCTGATCCTGCTCGATCTGAACCTGCCCGGCACCGACGGCCGGGAGGCGCTCGCGGAGCTCAAGCACGACCCCCGCCTGGCCGCCATCCCGGTAGTCGTCCTGACCACCTCCTCGAACCCCCGGGATGTGGCGGACTGCTTCGCCCAGGGCGCCAACAGCTACTTCCTGAAGCCGGTCGACTTCGAGCGCTTCACCGCCCAGCTGCGGCTGCTCCTCGACTTCTGGCTGGGCACGGCGCTGTTGCCGCAGCCCCCGGCGGCGCCGCTTCCAGGCGGCGTGGCCGCAGCGGCGGAGCGCCCGTGAACGGCCCGGAATGGCTCAGTGGCGGGTCGGCCAGCGGTTCGGAACAGCTGACCCGGCCCCTGCGGGTGCTGATCGTGGACGACAGCCCCGAGGACGCCGAGACCTTCAGCACCTACCTGCGCGGCGATCCCCGGCGCCCGCGCCAGTGCGAGACCCTGCCCCTGGGGGAGCTGGCGCTGGAGCGGATGCTCGGCGACCTCCCCGACTGCGTGCTGCTGGACTACAGCCTGCCGGACATGACCGGTCTGGAGTGGCTCGAGCAGGCCCGCCCCGGATGCGCGGTGGTGATGCTGACCGGCCTGGGCGACGAGGCGGTGGCGGTGGCCGCCATGAAGGCCGGGGCGCAGGACTATCTGGTCAAGGGCCGGCTGAGCGCCGAAACGCTGCGGCGCGCCCTCGACGGCGCGGTGGAGCGCTACGAGCTGCAGCGCCGGCTGGCCCAGGCCAACGCCCGGACGGCGAGCGTGCTGGCCAGTGTCACGGACGCCTTCATGGCGCTCGACGCCACGTTCCACGTGCAGTACCTCAATGCCGCCGCCGAGACCCTGACCCGGCGCCGGGCTGGTTCGCCGCCGAATCCGCCGCTGGCCCCCCTGCTGGGAGCGTCGCTGTGGGAGGTCTTTCCCTGGCTGGAGAGCCATGAGCTGGGCGAGCAGCTGCGCGGCGCCCAGCGCGAGCGCTTCGTGGTGCGGCTGGAAACCCAGCTCTCACCCCTCGACGGCTGGTACGAGGTGCGGATCTACCCGGCCGACGACGGCCTGACCGTCTACTTCAGCGATGTCAGCGAGCGGCGGCAGGCCCAGGCGCTGAGCCTGCGCGCCTCGGAGCGGCTGGAGCGGCTGCACCGGGCGGGGGTAGCCCTGAACGCCGCGCGCTCGCTGGCGGAGGTCACCGCCTGCATCGTCCGGCAGGCGGCGGCCGTGTTCGGCGCGGTGGGCGGCACCCTGGCCCTGCAGCACCTCAGCGAGCCGGTGCTGCAGATCAGCGACACCTTCGGGGTCAGCGACGAGGAGGTGCGGGCCTGGCCGCTGCTGCCGCTGGCCGCGCCCTTTCCGCTGTGCGACGCCGTGCGCTCGCGCGAACCGGTGCTGCTGGGCACGCGGGAGGAAGCCACCTTGTGGTATCCCCGGCTCTTCGACTCCGGGGAGCCGCACGGCCACCAGGCCTGGGCCGCCGTGCCGCTGCTGCGCGGCGATCAGGTGCTGGGCAGCCTGGGCCTGATGTTCGGCACCCCCCAGCCCTTCGAGTCCGACGAGCGCACCCTGATGCTGGCCTACGCCGAGCTGGGCGCCCAGGCGCTGGCCCGCGCCCAGATCTTCGAGGCCGAGCGGGAACTGCGCGCCAGCCTGGAACGGCGGGTGGAGGCCCGCACCGCCGAGCTGCGGCAGTCCAACCGCGAGCTGGAGCAGTTCGCGTCGGTGGCCAGCCACGACCTGCGCGAGCCCCTGCGAACCATTTCCAGCTACGCCCAGCTGCTGGCCGGCCGCTACGGCCCCGAACTCGACGATCGCGGCGTCCGCTACCTGAACTTCATCCTCGACGGCACCGGGCGCCTCCACCGGCTGATCGAGGATCTGCTGGCCCTGTCGCGGGTCGGCACCCACGGCTCGACCTTCAGCCTGACCGACACCGGCGCCCTGCTGGACAACACCCTGAAGCTGCTGGGCACCGCCATCGAGGAGTCGGGCGCCAGGGTCAGCACCCAGGCGCTGCCGCAGGTGACGGCGGACGCCACCCAGCTGGGCCAGCTCTTTCAGAACCTGATCGCCAACGCCCTCAAGTTCCGCCGCGCCGGAGTGGCGCCCCAGGTGCAGGTCGGCGCCGCGCGTGAGGGGGCCTACTGGCGCTTCACGGTCGCCGACAACGGTCTGGGTATCGCGCCGGAGCACGCCGAGCAGGTCTTCCACCTGTTCCAGCGCCTGCATCACCGCGAGGAGTATCCGGGCAACGGGATCGGCCTGTCGGTGTGCCAGAAGATCGTCGTCCGGCACGGGGGCCGCATCGGCGTGGACTCGCTGCCCGGCCAGGGCTCCACCTTCTGGTTCACCCTGCCCGCCACGCCCGCTTCCCTCACGGTGACCGGGGAGGCCGAGCCGCGTGGCTGAGCCGCCGTTCCAGGTGTTGCTGGTCGAGGATGACGTGGCCGATCAGCTGCTGCTCAAGGAGGCCGCGGATCTCAGTGGGCTGCCGTGTACCCTGCACTTCACCCGCGACGGCCACGAGGCGCTGGCGTTCCTGCGCCGGCCCGGCGGCGTGCGGCCCCATCTGGTGCTGCTCGACCTGAACATGCCGGGCAAGGGCGGGCTGGAGGTCTTGCGCGAGGCCCGCGCCGATCCGGCCCTGCGCTCGCTGCCCATCGTGGTGCTCACCAACTCCAACGCGGCGGGCGACGTGACGCGCTGCTACGCCGCCGGGGCCAGCGCCTACGTGTGCAAGTCGATGCAGCTGGAGACCTTCCTGAACACGGTGCAGACCACCCTCACGTACTGGTGCCAGGGCACCCTGCTGCCCGGCTGAGGGCCTGTATCCTGGGGCCCTGTACCCGAGGTTCCGGCCCCTGGGGGACGTATCCTGAGCTATGTCCACGCCGCTCTCCCATGACACGCTCCACCCACAGGAGTCCCGGCGCCACCTGCGCTGGGTCACCGACCGACAGGGGCGCGCGCTGGATTCCACGCGGGCCGGTTCGGCGGACGACCTGCTCGCCCGGGTGCCGCCGGACGACCGGCCGGCCCTGGGCACCCTGCTGGCATCGACCGGGCCGGCCTTCGAAACCGACCTCCACCTCAGCGGTCTTAACGGTCCGGGCACCCAGGCCGAGCCGCGCTGGTTCCGCCTGAGTGGCGAGTGGCAGGAGGCCGCTGGCAGCCTCGCGGCCCATTGGCGGATCAGCGCCGTGGACATCCACGACCTCAAGGAGGCGCAGACGCAGCGCGACGTGCTACAGGCCCTGACGGACGCCAGCCCGAACTGCATCAAGGTGCTGGATCTCGGCGCCCACCTGCTCTCGATGAACGAGGGCGGGCAGGCCACCATGGAGATCGACGACTTCGAGGTCTGCCGGGGCCTGCTCTGGCCCACGTTCTGGCAGGGCGAGGCCCGGGCGCAGGTCGAGGCGGCCCTCGAACGGGCACGTCAGGGAGAGCGCACCACCTTCGAGGCCCAGACTGCGACCTGGAAGGGCACCCCCCGCTGGTGGGAGGTGACCGTGGGGCCGCTCTACGACACGCGGGGCCAGCTCCGGCACCTCAGCGCGGTCTCGCGCGACATCACCTCGCGCCGCGAGGCCCAGGACGCCGTGACCGCCCTGGACGCCTTCGTGGCCTTCACCGAGGCGGCCGGCGCGATCACCGACGTGCAGGTGCTGGCCGGGGCCGCCCTGCAGGTGCTGCGCGCCACGCTGGGCGAGGTCAGCGCCGCCTACCACACCCTGGAGGGAGACCTCTGGAAGGCCCAGGTCTGGACGGACGACTTCTCCCCGGAGGTGGTCGCGCGCCTGACCGCCGGCATTCCCGTGAGTTCGCCGAGCTTCGCCGAGGTGCGGCGCAGCGGCGAGGTGGTCTTCGTGGACGGCTGGGAGGCCGAGCAGGAGGGACTGGCCGAGACCCGTTCCTACGGCGCCGCCGCCTTCTCGCCCAGCTTCGTGGGGCAGAGCGTGGGCAGCCTGCTCACCATGGGCACCCGGCGCCGGGCCTGGACTGCGCGCGAACAGGCGGTGTTCCGGGCCGTGGGCCGCAGCCTGACGCTGGCCCTGGAACGCGCCGAGGCGACCCGGCTGCTGGGCGAGCACCGCCTGGAGCTGCAGGCCCGCACCCGCGCCCTGGAGGGCTTCGCGGCCCTGACCCACGACCTGACCCTGCAGAGCGATCCCCTTGCCCTGGTGCGGCAGGCGATGGAGATGGTGCTCTCGCTGCTCCCCCCGGGCTACGCCAATTTCTGGCAGCTGCGGGGCGACACCTGGCAGGCGACCACCCAGGTCGGCACGGTCGGGTCGGCGGAGCTGCAGACCGCGATCGACGCGGGCTTCCCGGCCGGTCAGGTGCTGTCGCTGGACCGGCCCCTGCAGACCCGGGAGCCCTGGTTCCAGGACGTCTACAACCCGCAGCAGGACATCGACCCGGCCCTGGTGGCGCATCTGGGCACGGTCGCCACCCTGCCGGTGCTGGTAAACGGCGTGGTGCTGGGCATCTTCTGTGTCCCGCTGTTCGATCAGCGCTCCTGGGGCACAGCCGACCGGGTGGTGCTGACCACCACGGTTCGCAGCCTGGGGCTGGCGCTGGAGGGCGCGCAGGGGGTGGCGGCGCTGGCCGAGGAGAGGCGCAAGCTGGAGGCCGCCAACGAGGAACTCGAAGCCTTCGCCTACTCGGTCTCGCACGACCTGCGCACGCCGGTGCGGCACATCCTGGGCTTCCATGCCCTGCTGCGCCGGGGCCTGGCCGAGCATCTGGACGAAAAGTCCGGACGCTACCTCGACGTGATCGAGGAGGCCGCCCAGCGCATGAACACCCTGATCGACGCCATGCTGGAGCTCTCACGCACCTCGCGCCTGCCGCTCAGGTCACGTCTGGTCGATCTGGGGGCGGTCGTGGACGGCGTGATCCAGACCCTGCGCCCGGATCTGAACGGGCGCGAGGTGCAGTGGAAGATCGGGCCGCTGCCGATGGTGCAGGGTGATCCGGACACCCTGCAGCAGGTGATCGAGAACCTGCTGTCCAACGCCCTGAAGTACAGCCGCGAGCGCGAGGTCTCGGTGATCGAGGTCGGGGCCGAGGAGCACGAGGCCGAGTGGGCGGTGTGGGTGCGCGACAACGGCGCGGGCTTCGACCCCCGCTATCAGGACAAGCTGTTCGGGGTCTTCCAGCGCCTGCACCGCCACGACGAATTCGAGGGCGTGGGGGTGGGGCTGGCCAACGTCCGCCGGATCGTGCATCGCCACGGCGGTCAGGTGCAGGCCAGCGGTCAGGTCGATCACGGCGCGACCTTCCGGTTTACCCTGCCGAAGTAGGGCGGCGGGAGGCAGACGCGCGGAAGAGAGGCGGCCACTCCACGCGGGCGCCGGCGCTGGACAAGCGGCATGGAGGGCACCTACGAGCGTGACCACAGCCACGACCTCCTGAATCCCGCGTCAGAAGGTCGTGGCTGCGAGTCAGAAGGTCGTGGTGCGGTGGCGACCCGCCAGGATCAGCGCACGGCGAAGGGGCGGGCCATGCCCAGAGCGAAGTGCGGCTTGCCCCCCTGCGCGGCGCTGGGGATCAGGCACAGCAGCAGGTAATCGCCCGCTTCCAGGTTCAGGTCGGCGTAGCTGCTGCGGCCCTTGTTCACGGCCTGCAGCCCGCCCACCGGCATGGCCGCCTGAGGCCCGGCCGGGTTGGCGAGGCCCGCCAGCGCGTCGGCCACGGTCTTGCCGGGCAGCAGCCTGAAGATCATGGCCTCGTGGGGTTCCGGGCCCTTGTTCACGATCTGCCAGACCTGCTTGCCGGCTTTGATGGAGCCGGGCATCTGGAAACCGAAGTCCTCCAGCGAGATCTGGACGTCGGCCCTGGGGGCGGCGTTCGCGGTGCCGGCAGTGGCGTCGCCGGCGGCCGCCTGCACCTGGAAGGCGTTCAACATGCCCAGGGCCAGGTGGGGCACCCCTTTGGCGTCGGGCACGAAGCACAGCTGCACGTAGGTGCCGGGCCGGTTGAGGTTCACGGTCGCCGTCTGCGAGGCGCCGGGCAGCAGCAGGCCCACGCCGCCCACGAACTCGACTCCGGCGGCGGCGGCCTCGCCGCGCGCCTTGAGGTCGGCCACGAAGGCGTCGAAGGTCTGACCGTCGGGCAGGCGGGCGATCTGGAAGTGGTGCAGCTCCTTGCCGGTGTTCTTGAACGCGAAGGTCGTCCAGCCGGTGGTCATCGGGGCCAGGGTGGTGAAGGCGTAGTCCTTGCCCTCGACCTGGGCGGCGCCGTGGCCCGCGTGGGCCAGCGAGGTGCTGCCGAGGGCGAGGGCGGCGCTCAGGGTGCCGAGCAGCAGGGGGCGCAGGATGCTCTGGATGGCAGTGCTGTTCATGGGAGTCTCCTTCGGCCGGGCGTACCCGGACTGCGCCCACCGTAAGAGAAGGCCCGTGATTGGAGAGTGATTGAACGTGACAGGGCCGCGAGCCGGTTCCACGGATGCCGGGTGGATCGGGTTCCTCTCGCCTGGGACGCTCAGTCGCCGGGAGCCAGTGGGGCGGCCCGGCGCCGGCGTGCGCGGGCCGCCAGGGCGCCGTATACCACGGCCCCGAGGGCGCCCAGCGCGGCGAAGCGCGGTGTGGACATCAGGGCGCACAGGCCGGCGCCGCCCAGGATCAGCGCCAGCCACCACAGGGCGGAGTGAAGGCGGCGCAGTGCCCCGGCCAGGGGCACGACCAGCAGCGTGAAGGCCAGGGCGACCGGCACCGCGAACATCAGCGAGAAGGCCAGCAGGCCCAGCCACGCGTAACCGGCCTCCGCGAGCGCCGCCTGGGGATCGCTGACGATCCAGGCCAGCACCAGCAGGGTGGTCAGGGCGAGCACCGTGAGCAGCGCGGCCAGCAGCGCCCACCCGAGGTGCAGCAGCCCCCGGCCCATGACCTGCCGGGGGCGCGCGGCCGCTCCTGCCCCGGGCTGAGTGGCGCTCATGCGGGCCCACAGGCCGGCTGCGTGGCGCCGGGAATCCGCCGGACGACCGCGCCGGAGCGGGCATCGAGCACCAGCAGCTCGAAGGCGCCGGGCGCCGGCTGAAGGTTGCGCTGCGCCCCGAGTTCCTGCGCCCCGAGTTCCTGGGGACGCGGCCGCGCCACGCTCAGGGCCAGGTGGCGGCTGTCGGCCAGCCAGCACGCGCCGGCCAGCACCACCGTGCGACCGGGCAGGGGACGGGTGGCCTCCACCACCCGCACGGTGCGGGCCCGCAGGTCGGCCACGAACGCCAGGGTGGGGCTCTCGGCAGCGCTGACATGCCGGGTCTGGAGCAGCAGCAGCCGCTGTCCGTCGGGCGAGGGCCGAAGTTCGAGGGCGCTTCCGGCCAGGGCGCCGATCCAGCCCAGCGCCGAGAGGCGCACCTCCTGAACGTCGAGCCGAAGGACGGCGAAGGTCGTCGTGCCGCCGCTGCCCACCCCCCAGCCGGCATTCGTGGCGACGAACACCTGCCGCCCGTCACGGGTCACTTCCGGGCGGGTGATCACCCAGTTCGCGGCGTCCCGCTGCGCTGCGGGGTCGAGACCGCTGGTGAAGGCCCTGAGCCCCGGCTGGGCCTTCAGGGCGCTCATCAGCGTCTGCGGCAGCGCCCGGCTGAAGACCTCGGTGCCGGGCCGCGCGCCGGGGCCGTACAGCACCACCCCTGGCTCGTCGGGCGAGGCCACGCTGCCCAGTTCGGCCGTGACCTCGCCGTCACTGGAGGTGCTGCGGCTCAGGAACGTGCGTTCGGGGCTCAGCCGCGCCGGGCCGGGCCATTTCCAGCCGCGCAGGCCCGCGTCGGTGCCCACCTGCAGCTCGCGGCCGTCGCCCGACCAGTCGAGCCAGCGCGCCCGCAGGCCCTCAGGCGCGGCGGGCAGCCGGACAGCGGCCGTGTAGGGGGCGGCGCTCAGCCAGGGGGTCAGTGGGGGCACGGTCTCGCCCGAGACGCTGGCCCCGGCCGGGCCGGTGAAGTAGGCCAGCGCCCCACCGACCGGCGCGGCCGCCAGCAGCGCGGCCCCGCGCGAGTTCGGCAGGCGCTGCGGCCGTGCATCGGGGTGCCCCAGCACCCAGGCGGCGCCGCCCTGCAGGTAGGCCAGCCGGCCGCTGGGCGCGGTCGCGGCCAGAGCGGTCATGCTCAGGGCGCCGCACAGCAGCCCGCAGGCGAGGGTTCGGAGGTGAGGTCGGCGGGTCGGCAACATGGCGCACTCCTGTGATCCTGATTCAGCTGGATTCCCGTCTCAGGGCAGCGTGTTCTCGAATTCGGCCAGTTCGTTCAGGTAGGTCTTGAACCAGGCCACGAAATTGGCGCGGGTGTAGCCCCCCTGCAGGAGGTAGGTGCCGTCCAGATAGGCGCCGTCCTTGTCGAGGTAGGCCTGTGTGTACCAGTCGGCATTCCACTTGGCGAGCATGGGGCCCAGCTCGGCGCTGTCCTGGCCGACCTCGAAGCCGTTGCTGGCGGTGACCCGCGTGCACACCCCGGCCTTGCAGCCGGAAAAATACAGCCAGACGGTGTCCTCGCCCGACCCCACCTGGATGGACGGCGAGGTCTTGGCGTCGCCTGGCTTCAGCGTCGGCTGGTACCCGGCGCTCCTGAGCACCTGCACCAGCGTGGCCGGCGTGGCGTCGAGGACTTCGCCGGTCGCGGCCAGCGCCGGGGAGAGGGTGAGCAGGGTCAGGGCGGGCCAGAGGGTCTTGTTCATGGCCCGACCGTACCGGTGGGGGCGTGATCCGGGGATGACTGGGATCCGAATGGGAGCCCCTGGGCGGGCGTCTGGACACCCTCCAGTGCTGTCTGCCTCCCGAGCTGGCCGGTGGCGATTCGGGCAAAGAGCCTTCAGCCAGAGGTCGGGCACAGAGGGGGGCCGCGCCGCGTCTCGACCGTGAGCTAGGAGGGGGGCAGCCTAGGCGCTCACCAGCGTGCCAGCGCCGGGGGAGAGGGTCGGCCGCCGACACCCTGGCCCAGGCCTGCAACTACGGCAGCGGGCTGATGCAGGCCCTGGACGCCCCTGGCTGGCCCCCTTGCTGGCCCGCGGCACGAGCCCGCACTGACCCGGGCGGTGCAGGCCGGGCAGATGGTGGAGGTGAGCGAGCTGATCCAGCAGCTGACCGAACTGGGCCTGCCCGCCGAGGAGAGCGCCGCGCGAGCGCGAGGTGCTGGGGCTGCTGGCGCAGGGGCTGTCGAACAAGCAGATCGCCGCGCGCCTGGGCAGTGGGGTCTACACGGTAGGCGATCAGGTCAAGGCGGTGTTCGGCAAGCTGGGCGTGAACAACCGCGCCGCCGCCACCCGCGCCGCCCTCGAACTCGGGCTGGACTGAGCGGGCCACTGCGCCGCCCCGGATCGCCCCGCTGCCTTCGGGCCGTGGCGCCCCGGCGTGGCGCGGCAAGTCCCATCTGCTGACAGCGGGCGGCGACCCGCTGAGCCCGGTGGCATCCATGAGTCAAGGTACGGCCAGGGATCGAACGGTGACACTGCGAGGCAGAGCGGGCGTGGCAGCCATGGGCGGCCAGCCGCTGGATATCGGACAGCCGGGGGGCGTTGTCGGGAACGCCTCCGCATCCGGGATCGCTCCGGCATCTCTGACCCGTGACCATGCGCCGACCATTTCCCGATCATCGTCTGCTCCGTATGGTGGCCTCGCCCTTAAGGCAAGGAGGCTCCACCCCTGAGACGCCCTCTGATCTGACTGTTCATCTCCTGCCCAGCGCGTGCTGTGAACCGGCCCGGTCAGTTCGGACGTCACCCTGCTCCGCCCCCGTTTCACCCACCGGCTCCGTCCGGACTGAGAGGTCTTCATGTCCACCCGCACCCCCCGTCTTGCCCTCGGCCTGACCGCCCTGCTCGCCCTGTCGCTGATGTCCTGCAGCGGCACCACCTCGGCCGCGAACACGCCGCCCACCAGCACTCCTCCGACCCCTTCACCGCCCAGCATGAAGTTGCCCAAGACCGTCAGCGGGCAGGTGCTCGACCAGCACGGCCAGCCCATCGCCGGCGCGCTGATCTGGGTACTGCCCGCGCTGACCACCGGCCTCGTGACCCTGCACTCCGACGCCCAGGGCCGCTACGTCTCGCCGCCGCTCATCAACGTCCCCTACCGCACCTACGCCGCCATCCAGACCGAGTACCGCGGTCAGACCTTCTGCCAGCGACTCGCCGCCGGCAGCGTCAGCGAGTACGACGCCTTCAGCCCGGATCCCACCGGCACGATCACGCGGAACTTCAGGTGGCGCATCACGGGCGCGATGCCCGACGGCACCAACACTTTCTTCGGGGGTGACGTGCGCATCTACCACAAGACCTGGAGCGACGCTCAGCAGCTCGTCGCCGGTGACTCCAGCGTGGAACTCCGGCTGGTGCCGGACGGCCCGCTGATCGACGGCAGCGCCGGGCAGACGGTGGTGAAGTCGGCCCGCGTGGGCGAGAACCTGCTCTACGACATTCCCGTAGGGCACTACACGGTGACGGCGACCGAGGTGCACAAGGACGGCACGCGCACGCCGCTGGTGGTGGGCGACTACCTGGGGCCGCCGGCCGCGCGGACGACCCTGGATTTCAAGCCGCTCAGCGGCAGCTGCATCGGCGGCACCAGCAACGGCGTCGACCGCGCCGGGGTGTACGTGGCCCGGCCCTGAGCGACCGTCCTGACGGTGGCTGGATCAGGCGTGTCCGGCCACTGTCCTTCATAGCCAGTGACCTCCGCAGAACCCTGGAGAGTGGTCGGGACAGGGCAGGGCTCGCGGTCTGCTCCGTGCGGCCTAGGGCTGGTAGGGCCGGTACTGGTAGGTCGCCTTGTCGGAGTGGAGGGTGAGCTGGGGCCGGCCGGCTGAGTCCTTGCCCAGCGCGAGGGTGTAGCTCTCGGGACTGAGTGTGGTGGTGCGCCAGCCGTTCGAGGGCGAGCAGGTGTAGCCCTGGTTGACGCCCTCCTGCGGCTGGTAGCGCAGCTGGGTGCCGGACACGCTGACCGTGCCCTTCTCGTAGATGTGCAGCCTGGAGGTGCAGCTGTAGGTCGTCATGACCAGCATCCGCGTACGCTCGTAGCGGCCGTCGGCGCGGATGGTGACGAGTTCGCCGGTGCTGGAGGCGTTCTGCCACTCGCCGGTTCGGGTGTTCGTGTAGCCGATGGTGCCCAGCGAACCGAACAGCCAGCTCCCCACGAGCCCGCTGGGCAGGGATGGACTGGCCGGCGCGGCCTGGGCCGGGGCCAGGGAGGTCAGGGCGAGCAGGGCGAGGGTGCGGACTGGGTGCTTCATCAGGGGTTCCTCCGGGAACTTCCGGTGCTGGAAGTGGCCGGAGTGTAGGAGGGCAGCGGTGATTGCCCGATGATCCGCCGGGTCTGTAGCGTCGCCGATTTCCACTTCCTGAACCGTGCCGGCCACCGTTTCCCGCCCGGTTCCGAATTGACGGCCGGTCATCTGGGGGCGCACACTTCGATCATCGGGCAATCACGGTCGCCGCTGTACGGTCGAACCACAGGCCAGGACGCCCGGCAGCGCGGCGGTCACGCAGGGGCCTGAATCACAGGAGGCATCGCCCATGCACGTCCAGTACGCGCCCCACCCACCGCAGTACAGTCTGGAGCTGACCCTGGAGCAGCTCGCCCGGCGCGACTCGCGCTTCGGCCACCTGTCGGCCCTCTGGGCACGGGGTATCCTGGGCGATGTCGTGCAGGACAGCGCCGACCTGCAGGGCGCGCACCTCAGCCTGCGGCAGGGCCACGGCCTCTGGATCGGCACGCCGGGCAGACTCGACGAACATGGCGGCCCGGATCCCGGAGACCCGGAGCCGGCCCACCCTGGGCGCCGGCCCTTCGAGGGCTGGACGGAACTGGCGCTGGACTACGCCCTGGCCCTGGATCTGGCCGGAGGCTGGACGCCGGCCGAGCCCGACTGGGCGGCCCAGGTGGCGGAGTGGGGGCAGGGTGTGGTCTACACCTTTGCCCTTTCCCCCGGCCGCACCCAGCCCACGCTGACCCGGCGACTGAACCTCAGCAACTTCTTCGACCGGGCCGAGTTCGATGTCCTGGTTGCCAGCGCCTTCTCTGGAGTGGCCGTCGTGCGCTGCCATCAGCTCTCGGCCAGCGGCACCCCGGTCGTCTGGCGGGTCTCGCTGGCCTCCACCCTGGAGCCCCGGTCGAAACAGCCGACGCCGGCGGGAGACCGCACTCTCGGCTGAGGCGCAGACATGTGCCGGCGGGCGCGTGCTTCCCCTGGCTGGACGTCCTGAAGCCTGGAGAGGGGCCGGCCCCTGGGCGGCCCCTCACGCCTCCCGATCTGCTCCGGATTGAGCCCATTCGCTCGCCAGCAGGGCGTACAGCGCCTCGTCGGCCCACTCGCCCCGGTGCTCGTAGGCCTCCCGTAAGGTGCCCTCGTGCCGGAAGCTCAGGCGGGCCAGCAGGCGCGTCACGGTGAGGTTGCGCGGATCGATGCCGGCGTGCAGGCGGCGCAGTTTCAGCGTGCCGAAGGCGTGCGCCAGCAGGGCCAGGCCGGCCTCGGTGGCGAAGCCCTGGCCGTGCGAGGCGGGCGCCAGCGTGAGGCCGATCTCGGCCTGAGGCCCGTGCCGGCGCAGGGCCACGTCCCCGAGAAGGGGGCCACCGGGCCGCGCGACCCCCCACTGCACCCAGCCGGGTTCGACACCCAGGGTGCGGCCGGCCATCTCGTCGATCAGCGCGGCGGCGTCGCTCAGTCCGTAGGGCAGCGGCCAGCCCTGGAACGCGGCGATGGCCGGGTCGTTGCGATAGGCCGCCAGGGCAGGGGCGTCGTCCGGGCGCAGGGGCCGGAGTTCCAGGCGGGACGTCAGGATGGACATGGGAACACTCCTCTGGGACGTGGCCGAGGAACAGGCTCAGCCCTGTCCCGGCGGGTCGCCGGTCGCCTCGGCCCATCCTCCGGCCATTCTCCCAGTGTTCGAGGAGCCTCGTCTGGGAAGCCGCGACAAGGTGGCGGCCCGCCGGCCAGCCTGCTGGTTCACAGGGGCTGCCCCGCCCATAGGCCAGATGGCGTGCCGCTCCACCAGGACGCAATCACGCCTCAATCACGCACCCCTGAATAGGGTGGCGCCATGTTCAGTCGCCCCCACTTCCTGAGTCTGGTGCTGGCCCTGTGTCTGCCGGTGCTGGGCGCCCCCGCCCTGGCCCAGGGCACGCCCAGCCGGGGCGCCCTGATCCAGTCGTTCGTCCAGCAGCGCGTGGGCACGGTGCCGCTGGCCGAGGCGACCGGCGAGCGGCGCGAGTTCACCCTCGAGATTCACCGTGTGCAGACCGAGATCTCGCCCGGTGTGAGCGTGGAGCAGTGGGCCTTTGGCCTGCCCGGCCAGCCCGCCACGGTGCCCGGCCCCGAACTGCGCGTGCAGGTCGGTGACCTCGTGCGGATCCGGGTGGTCAATACCCACGACCAGCCGCACGCCCTGCACGCCCACGGCATCACCTCGCTGGCGCAGGAGATGGACGGCGTGCCGCACACCAGCACCCAGATCCTGCCGGGAGGGTCGTACACCTACGAGTTCGTGGCGACGCAGGCCGGCACGCACGCCTACCACTGCCACTTCCAGACCAACGTCCACCTCGACATGGGCATGTACGGCGCGCTGATCGTCGAGCCGCGGGCCGGCGAGGGGCGCCCCTGGACGGCCGAACACACCCTGATCCTCGACGAGTGGGACAGCCGCCAGAACCCGGCCGACCTGAAGCACGACGTCCAGCCTGACCTGTTCCTGGTGAACGGCAGAACCTACCCGCTCATCCCCGACGTGCCGGTGCCGGAGGGCGAGCTTCACCTGCTGCGCGTGATCCACATGGGGGCCCAGCCGCACAGCCTGCACCTGCACGGCCACAGCTTTCTGGTGCTCGCCAAGGACGGCCACGACCTGCCGGCGCCCTTCGAGGCCGACACCCTGCCCGTGCTGCCCGGCGAGCGCTACGACCTGCTGGTGAAGGGCCGCGACGGCGCCTTTCCCTTCCACGACCACACCACCCCGCAGAACGTCAACGGGGGCGTGTATCCGGGCGGCATGCACTTCATGGTCACGGGCGGCCCCGCCCGGCGCGCCGACGGCACCCTGGCCCCGCCCGCTGCGGCCCACGACCACCACGCGCCGACCATCCCGCCCCCCGGCGCACAGACCCCTGCGCCGCCCGCCAGCCCCCAGCCCCTCCCCACGGGCCGCCCGGCCCACGACCACGCCGCCCCCGCGCCGGCCCCCACAGGCGCCAGCGTGATCCGCATCGCCAACTTCGAGTACGGGCCGGCCGAGCTGCAGATCCGCGCAGGCACCGCCGTGACGTGGACGAACGCCGATCCGGTGATCCACCATCTGGTGCTCACGAGCGGTGGTCAAGACCGGATCCACGAACTGCCCCCTGGCGCCTCCTTCACCTTCACCTTCGACCAGCCCGGCGAGTTCCGCTACCGCTGCCAGCCGCACCCGTTCATGCAAGGGGTGGTGCGCGTGAGCTGAACGCTGCGGTGCCCGGTCACCACGTCCACCTTCCCAACTCCGCCCCTTCCACCGTTCAGGAGCCCACCATGACCCAGTCCGTCTCCAGCCCCACCCACCCCGCCTTCGAGACCTTCTCCTCCACCTTTCGCGGCACCCTGATCCGGCGCGGCGAGGCCGGCTACGACGGGGCCCGCGCCGTGTGGAACGCCGCCGCCGACGACCTGCGGCCCGCGCTGATCGCCCGCCCCCAGGACGCGGCCGGCGTGGCCCAGGCCGTGCGCCACGCGGTGGCCCAGGGCCTGCCCCTGGCCGTGCGCGGCGGCGGCCACAGCCCGGCGGGCTTCGGCACCGTGCAGGACGGGCTGGTGATCGACCTGCGCGGCATGAAGGGCCTGCAGATCGATCCCGCTTCCCGCCACGTCCGCCTGGAACCCGGCCTGACCTGGGGCGAGGTGGCCGGGGCGCTGCAGGTTCACGGGCTGGCCATCACCGCGGGCGACGTCGCGGCGGTCGGCGTCGGCGGGCTCACGCAGGGCGGCGGGATCGGCTGGTTCGTGCGCCAGTACGGCCTGGCGGTCGACCGGCTGCGCGCGGCGGAACTGGTCACGGCGCGGGGCGACCTCCTGCGGGTGAGCGAGACCGAGCACCCCGAGGTCTTCTGGGCGCTGCGCGGCGCCGGCGCGAACCTGGGGGTCATCACGGCCCTGGAGTTCGAGTCCCACCCCGCCGGGCTGATCTACGGCGGCCTGCTGGCCTTCGCGGCCGACGAGCCCGCCGAGGCCGCCCGCCTGATGGGCGACTTCGCCCGGCTGGCCCTGCAGGCCCCCGACGCCCTGACCATGCAGGGCGTGTTCATGGCCGCCCCCCCCGCGCCCTTCGTGCCGCCCCATCTGGTGGGCACGACCATCTTCGCGGTGTTCAGCTGCTACTCGGGAGAGCTGGGCGGCGCCCCGGCCGCCTTCGCGCCCCTGCGCGCCCTGGGCCACGCGGCCATCGACCTGACCGGCCCCATGCCCTACCCGGCCCTGTTCGAGATGACCGCCGAGGCGGCCATGGGCGGCTTCCGGCACGCCATCCGCTCCGGCTTCCTGCCCGAACTCACGCCCGGCGCCCTGCTGGCCCTGGGCCACGAGATCCAGGTCATGCAGCCCGGCATGATCGTGCAGCTGCGCCCGCTGGGAGGGCAGCTGGCCCGCGTGCCGGACAGCGCTACGGCCTTCAGCCACCGTCGGGCCCCCTTCCTGCTGATGGTCTCCCAGGCGGTGCCGGACGCCTCACTGGACGACCTGGCCTGGGCCACCACCGAGCGGCTGTGGGCCCCCTTCGCCGCGCAGAGCAGCGGCCTGTACGGCAACTTCGTGGGCGAGCGCGACCGCGAGCCGGCCCGCGCCGCCTTCACGGCCCGCACGCTGGAGAGGGTCGCCCGGATCAAGGCGGGGCTCGACCCGGACAACGTCTTTTCCCGCACCGTGAACGTCCGTCCGGCGGTGCCGGAACTCGTCGGCCGCTGATCTGCGGGTCAGCCGCAACGCGCATCAGGACGGGGCAGGGGCGGATTCGTCCCCTGCCCCGTGGCCTGTCGGCATGAGCAGGGTCGGGCGTCCCTGGGGAGGCGTCCAGCCGGCGGCCGCGTCGGGGCTCACCCGGGGTCACGGCGGGTCACCTCACGATCCTCCGGACTCCGGCGCCGCGACGCCCTGTACCATCGGGAGACCACACGCGTCCGTGGGCCTGCCGAGCCGGGCCTGTGCCATACCGACTCCCGCCCTGGAGGGCCGCTGCACCCATGACCCCGACCCCCGTCACGCCCGACCCCGCCGGCCCGATCCCCGAGCCCCGGTTCCCGTCGCCCCCGCCGGAGCCCACCTTCGTCCCCAGCTATGTCACCGTGTCGGGCGTGCGGGTGCGGCACCTGCTCACGGGTGGGCCGACCGCCGTGCAGCCCGCTGGGCCGACCGCCGAGCAGCCCGCTGGGCAGACCGGCAGCGGGCCGCCGGTGGTGCTGCTGCACGGCATCGGCCGCAGCCTGGAGGACTGGGAGGAGACGGTACGGCGGCTCGCGCCCGATCACCGCCTGCTCGTGCCGGATCTGATCGGTTTCGGCCTGAGCGACAAGCCGGACGTGCCCTACACCCTGGCCGGGCTGGCCCGCTTCGTGGAGCGCTATCTGGACGCCGTGGGCGTCCGGGAGCCGGTGGTGCTGGTCGGCCACTCGCTGGGGGGCGCGGTGGCGCAGCAATTCGCCGCGCAGTATCCGGGCCGCGTCCGGGGGCTGGTGCTGGTGGGCAGCGCGGGCTTCGGCCAGAGCGTGACCCTGGCCCTGCGCCTGCTGAGCGTGCCGGGGCTGGGGGAGGGGCTGCTCCGGCCCAGTCCCGGCGCCGACCGGCGGGTGGTGCAGAGCCTCTTCCACGACGCCCGGCACGCCACCCAGGCGCGCTTTGAGCACACCGGGGTGCTCGCCCGGCAGCCGGGGCTGGCCCGCGCCTACCTGCGGGTGGTGCGCCACCTGGGCACCTGGCGCGGCATCCGGCCCGCGTGGCGCCGGGAACTGCAGGGCCGGCTCGCCACGCTGAACGTGCCCACCCTGATCGTGTGGGGCGAACGCGACCTGATCCTGCCCGCCGACCATCTGGAGGAGGCCCGGCGCGCCTACCCCCACGCCCTCACCCACCTGTACCCGGACACCGGGCACCTTCCGCAGGTCGAGCAGGCCGATGATTTCGCCGCGCGGCTGCGCGCTTTCCTGAAGGAGGAGGCATGATCACCGACGGCAACAGCATGGGGGTCGGCCGCACGGAGGTCGGCGTGGCGATCCTGGGCGCGGGGTTCGCCGGGCTGGGCATGGGACTGGCCCTGAAGCGGCGGGGCATCACGGACTTCGTGATCTTCGAGCGCGCCGGCGAGGTCGGCGGCACCTGGCGCGACAACACCTATCCGGGCTGCGCCTGCGACATCCGCAGCGACCTGTATTCGTTCTCGTTCGCCCCCAACCCGGACTGGTCTCACCGCTACGCCCGGCAGCCCGAAATCCTCGCCTACCTGCGCGACACCGCCACCCGCAGCGGCCTGCGCCCCCACCTGCGCCTGCACCATGAGGTGGTGCGCGCCGAGTGGGACGCCGCCGAAGCCCGCTGGCGCATCCAGACCAGCCAGGGCGAGTACACCGCCCGCGTGCTGATCTCCGGCCACGGGCCGCTGATCGAGCCCCGCTGGCCGGCCCTTCCCGGCCTGGAGAGCTTTTCGGGGACGCGCTTCCACTCCGCGCAGTGGGATCACGGCGCCGACCTGCGCGGCAAGCGGGTGGCTGTGATCGGCACCGGGGCTTCAGCCGTGCAGTTCGTGCCGGAGATCCAGCCCCTGGCCGGGCGCGTCACTGTGTTCCAGCGCACTCCGCCCTGGGTGCTGCCCCGCCTGGATCAGCCCACCAGCCCCCGCCGGCGGGCCCTGTTCCGGCGTTTTCCCCTGCTGCAGCGGGCCTCCAGGCAACTGATCTTCGGCGAGGCCGAGCTGCGTCACCTCACCTTCTCGAACGCGCGGGTCGGGGCGCTGGCCGAGGGCGCGGCGCGGGCCCATCTGGAGGCCCAGGTGGCCGATCCGGCGCTGCGGGCGAAGCTGACCCCGGACTACCGCCTGGGTTGCAAGCGCATCCTGGTCAGCGACACCTACTACCCGGCGCTGACCCGGCCCAACGTGGAACTCGTGACCTCGCCCATCCGTGAGGTGCGCGGCGACACGCTGCACACCGCCGACGGCCAGAGCTACCCGGCCGACGTGCTGATCGGCGGCACCGGCTTCAACGCCACCCGGCCCCCGGTGGCCCGGCTGATCTTCGGGCAGGGCGGCCGGCGCCTCTCGGACGCCTGGTCGCCGCACATGCAGGCCCTGCGCGGCACCACGGTCGCGGGCTTTCCCAACCTCTTCCTGCTGGTCGGCCCGAACACGGCGCTGGGCCACAACTCCATCGTGTACATCATCGAGGCCCAGATCCACTATGTCCTGCAGGCGCTGGAGTATCTGGACAGCGCCCAGCTGGCCGCCCTGGAGGCGCGTCCGGAGGCCCAGGAGGCATATAGCGACGCCTTGCAGGACAGGCTGCGCGGCTCGGTGTGGGTGCAGGGCGGGTGCACCAGCTTCTATCTGGACGACGGCGGCCGCAACACCACCCTCTGGCCGGAGCGGGCGGCCCGCTTCCGTCAGGCGCTGCGGCACTTCGACCCCGCCGAGTACACGGGCCGGCTCAGTGCCCGGCGCCTCTCGCCCCTCGCCTCGCCGGGGCAGCCGACGTGAGCGCGCCCTACGTCTTCGCCGGCGGCGTGGCCGTGGTGACCGGGGCGGCCGGCGGCATCGGGGAAGCGCTGGCGGTGGCCCTCGCCGCGCGGGGCAGCCACCTCGCCCTGATCGACCGCGACGGGCCGGGGCTGGAGGGGGTCGCGCAGGGGCTGCGGACACGCCATCCGGGCCTGCGCCTGTCCACCCACACCTTCGACCTCGTGCGCACCGCCGAGATTCCGGGGCTGGCCGACGAGGTGCTGCGGCACCACGGCCGGGTCAACCTGCTCATCAACAACGCCGGCATCGCGCTGGGGGGCACCTTCGAGCAGATCACCCTGGAGCAGTTCGAGCGCGTCCAGGCGATCAACCTGCGGGCGGTGGTCGCGCTGTGCAAGGCGCTGCTGCCGGCGCTGAAGTCCTCGCTGGGCTCGCAGATCGTGAACGTGTCGAGCCTGTACGGCCTGATCGCCCCGGCCGGCCAGACCGCCTACAGCGCCAGCAAGTTCGCCGTGCGCGGCTTCTCCGAGGCCCTGCGCCACGAACTCGCGCCCCTGGGGCTGGGCGTGACGGTCGTGCATCCCGGCGGCGTGCGTACCCGCATCGCCAGCAGCGCCGAACTGGCTCCCGGCCTGGACGCCGCCGAGGTCGCGGCCCAGCAGCGCCAGATGGAACGCCTGCTGACCCTGCCGCCCGCCCAGGCCGCCACCATCATCCTGGACGCGGTTCATCGGCGGGCGCCGCGCGTGCTGGTGGGGGGCGACGCCCGCATGGTGGATCTGCTCGCACGCCTGTTCCCCGGCCACTACTGGCGGGTGGTGAGCTGGCTCACGGCGCGTCTGGCCCGGGGCTGAGGCGCCCTGGGAGGGTCGAGAAGGGGCGACATTCCCCCGGTCACGATCCGCCGGACTTCCCGACCTCCGGCCCGTCCGGCTCCGGGTTCCCCCGCCGCGAGCGCTGCTCCCTGGCCCGCTGGTACTCCTCCAGAAACTTCAGCTGGGCCGCGTCTTCCGCGTCCTGTTCCTGGCGGCTTCGCAGGCCGCCATGATGACGCTGGGCGCCCAGAAAAAAGAGCGCCGAGGCCACCGAGAGGGCAGCGAGAAGGATCAGCACAAGCGTCATGGGGTCGGGGGCAGCCCTGAACCGGGTCGCTCCAGCCTCAGCCTAGCCAGGCCGCTTGAGGCCACGCTGAGGAACCGGGCCGCAGCGCACGAACAGCGTTCATGCAGCGTGCGGTGCCGTGGCGAAGAGAGGCGTCGGAGCAATACCGACGCTGGCCCGGCGCTCCGGGCTCTGGCTCGGTCGGATAGGGCCGGGTTCCGTCCGGTTTCAGGCCACCAGGGTTCGCAGGGCCTCCAGAACCGTCTCGGCGTCCCGGCCCGGATCGACCTCCCTCCAGTGCTGCACGATCACCCCGTCGGGGCTGACCAGAAAGGTGTCGCGGCGCGGGCGGCGCACAGTCTCGCCGGGCCAGGGTTCCTCCAGCACGCCGAACTGCCGGCTGAGGTCGTGGCGGCTGTCGTCCAGCAGGGGATAGTTCAGCTCGCACAGGCCGCGGAACTGCACCTGATCGCGCCGGGGATCGCCATTGATCCCCACCACATCGGCGCCCAGCGCTTCAAGCTGGGGCTGCAGCGCCGCGTACCGACGCGCCTGCAGCTGGCAGTGGGTCGTCGCGGTCTTGGGGAAGAAGAACAGCACCCGCCAGCGTCCGGGCTGCGGCACGTAGGGTCGACCATTGTCCTGAGGGACAGAGAAGGAGGGAACGAGGTCACCGGTCTCGAGCGCCATGGCGGCAGTGTAGGGAAGCGCGGAGGGGCGGGCTGTCCGATTTGTCATGCCCGGGAGACTCTGGGCGAAGTGTGAAGACCGGGGAGGCGGGGCCGGCTCCGGCCGCCTCGGGCGCGGGATCAGGCACACTGTGGGCAGCGATGTCTCCTCCACCGTCTTTTCTGCCACGGCTTCCCAGATCACAGCCTTCCGGGCCACTGCCCTCCTGGCTCCCGTCGGGCGGCCAGCCATGACCCCCCGCATCAAGCCCACCCCGCGCCCCCACTACCACCAGACCTACCCCGATCACCTCGCCACGGCTGACGAACTGCGCGCCCTGCAGCTCAAGCCCGGCACCACCGAACCCGACGCCCTGCTGCGCTACCAGCGCGGGGAGTCCAGCGGGCTGTGCGCCCTCTACGACCGAACCAAGGCCGTCCCGGACGTTTCGCCCACACCGTAGATCCAGTGGATCAGGGAGCCCCGTCACGACCTGGGCGCCGGGTTCCACTGGAGCCAGGAGGGACTCGGGTTGTTTAGGCTCACGTCCCGGACGCCGTGCCAGAGGACTTCCAGCCTGGAGCCTCCACCTCCTGTCAATCCAGCCGAGAGAGCGCTCCATCCGGCCCGCTCGTGTCCCGGCGCGTTCCAGCCGTCAGTCGACGGACGGGGCGACCGGAACCCTTCTCCGGTCGCCCCGTTCTCGATACTGATATAGAACCCGCCCCAGGGCACTGGACGCCCAGGGCGGGGAGCCGTGAAGTTCAGGCGCACCAGGGCCGGCTGGCTGACGTTGCCGTAGACGTCGGTGACCGTGTATTCGAAGTCCACCTCGCCGGCACCGCTGGCCTTGAAGGCACAGCCGGTGGGGTCGCAGTTCAGGCTGCCCCGCTGCTGCCATTCGACCGCGTGATGCTCAGGCCCCCTCCAGGGTCGTTCCCTAGGAAGAGAGCCGGTGCTGATCCTGGCCCTGGTGGACGAACGGACGTCGGTCGAGCCCCTGGTGAGCCTGCTGGGCGCCGGCTGGCGCGGCTACCTGCGGCCCAGCGCCGATCCACACAGCCTGCATCTGGCCCTGGAGGCGGTGGCCCGCGGCGAGCTGTGGGCCGAGCGCGCCGTGCTCACGCAGACCATCGAGCAGTCCCGCCTGCCCCGGCTGACCACGCGGGAGCAGGAAGTCCTCCATTGCCTGCGCCGGGGCTGGAGCAACACCGAGGTCGCCCGGCAGCTGGGCATCACGGTCAAGACGGTCAAGATGCACGTCTCGGCCGTGTTCGCCAAACTGGGCGCGCGCGACCGGCTGGAGCTGGTGATCAACCATGTGGAGCCCGCCGCGCCGGGGGCCGGCACCGGCGGGCTCCCCGACACGTCCTGACGGGCGGCTCAACCGGGCGGAGGTCAGTTCAGGTGCAGGGGTGCCTGACCATCCGCCTCAGCGGGGCGGGCGGGGGCGCGGCTGCGCCGCGGCGCTGCGGTAGAAGCGTTCGAGGCCCAGGGCGATGGCCTGCGCCATGCGCTCGCGTCCCGCCGCGCTCATCAGCAGCCGCAGGTTGGACTTGTCGGTCAGGAACGCCGTCTCGATCAGCACGCTGAGCTGGGTGCTGGGCCGCGCCAGCGCCAGGTTCTGGTAGTGCACGCCGTCGTTGCCCACATCCGGAAGCTGCCCGACCAGGCTGGCCAGCAGCGCTTCGGCCAGGGGGCGGGCCTGCGGCTGGAAGTAGTACACCCCGCTGCCGCGTTTGGTGCGCGGATCGACTCCGTCCGGCAGGGCGTTGGCGTGGATGCTCACCAGCAGGTCGGCGTTCCGGGTCTCGGCCAGCAGGGGGCGGTCGTAGATCGGAATCTCCACGTCGGTCTCGCGGGTGAGCGCCACGGTGGCGCCCTTTTCCCGCAGCAGCTCGGCCACGCGCAGGGCGATGGGCAGGTTCAGGTTCTTCTCGGGCACGCGCAGGGCGCCGGCCCCGCCGAAGTCCTCGCCGCCGTGCCCGGGGTCGATCACGATCGTCCGGCCCCGCAGCGGCGCGCGGGCGTCGATCGCCGGGGCGTTCCGCAGCCGCAGCACCAGGGTCGTGCCCTCGTAGGTGGTGTCGTAGCCCCAGGGCGCCCCGCTGAGCTCGACCTGAACGCGGGTCACGCCGTCACTCTCCTGTACCCAGCGGACATCGCGCACGGCGCCGCCCGGACTGTCGGAGACGATGTAGTCCACGTCGCTGAAGGTGTGGAAGAGCCGCAGAGCCAGGCTGGAGGCGCCCGGCGTGGCGCTCTGCTCGACCGAGAAGGGCACGCGCAGGGGCAGGTCGAGGCGCACCTCGCTGTGGGTCTCGCCCGCCTTCACGTCGATCCGCGTGAAGATGGCCCGCGGAAGCGGTGTGCCCTCGGGGCGCAGGGTCAGGGTGGTCTTGGGCGCGTTCAGGGTCAGCGTGGCCGAGGCCTGCACCGTGTACGAGGTGCCCTCCTCGCCCACCACCAGCGCCTGCACGCCGGGGCGCGGAAAGACCGCGTAGTTGCGGCCCCGCCCGTTGCGCCACACGAAAGTGCCCGCCTGCAGCCCACGCCCGGGAATGGTCGCGGTGACCTCGGCCACGCGCACGCCCGTGCCCGTCACGCTGAGCTGGCCCGGACTGCTGGCGGTGGCGGTGGTGCCGTCCCTGGCACTCAGGGTGAACTGAACCGGGGCCGCGGCCAGGGTGGCCGGCAGCAGGAACGTGCCCTCGTAGCGCCCGGGCGAGGTCTCCGCCATCGGGAACGGCCCCAGGTCGCCCACCTTGAAGGTCGCCGTGCCCCCCGCGCTGCCGCTGAAGGCCACCGGAACCTCGCGCATCTCCAGGCTGGGTGGCTGCACGTAGGCCACGCGGTCGAAGGCGGGCAGCACGCTTCCCTCCACGATCTGGGCGGCCCCGGCGGGCACCTGCGGCGGGGCGCTGGTCACCTTCAGGGTCTGCCGCGCCACCACGCCGCCCTGGGTGGATTCCAGGGTCAGCAGGTTCTCGCCCGGGGTCAGCGGCACCCACTCGATGAACAGCCCGTCCGCGCCAACCTCGACCGGCTGGCCGCGCAGGGTCAGCGACGCGCCGGGTTTCACGCTGCCCTCCAGCAGCACGTGGTCGAACTCCACGCTGGAGCCGTCCGGCGGATAGGCCACGTAGATGGGCGCGTCGCTGATGGGGGGCAGCAGCGCCGAGCTGACGGGCGCCGGGGGGGTCGTCTGGGCCAGAGCGAGCGTGCTGCCGAACAGGAGAGCGGTGAGCAGGAAGCGGCGCAGCATAGAACCTCCAGAGAATTGATGTGTGCGCCGAGTGTACCAGCCGGGGACAGGACGCCGGAGGGCCGGGCTGCCATGCGCCGGCCTCAATGTGTGCCACCGCGCGCCCGGTCAGATCCGCGCAAGGGCGCGTGTGTCAGGGTGCGGGCATGACGTGGCGGCCCATCACCCTGACCGAGCTTCAGCCCATGCAGACCATCCGCGTGAACGGGCGGCTGGCCATGCGGATTCATGAGCTGCGGCCCCTGGGCGCGGGTGTGGTGCAGGTGACCACGGATCTGGGCGAGACCATCTCCCTCACAGCCGCCGACCAGTTGCTGCGGCTCGACAAGGGGCTGACAGCGCCGGAGGATCAGGGCGAGGCCCGGGAAGCCGACCCGGCCGCCGCGCTGCCCCGGAGCTGACCCTTCGCGCGCCACAGGCGGCCTGAGGGGGAGCCGGTGGGCCCATCCAGACGCTGTTCCGGCACATCACCGACGGAAGATATGGAGGCGTTGATGAGCCTCGTTGAATCGCTGGCCGGGCCGAGCAATCCGATCCGCTTTGTTGTCCAGCGCGATCATCCGGGCCAGGGTGCCAACGATCACGCCCTGGCAACGAAGAAGGCGACCCGCAGGCCGCCTTGATTTCTCCAAGATAGAGCGATATCCGCTCCCTGTCAAATCGATTCATCGCTTCCCGGATGTCGCGTCCCAGCCGATGTTTCTCTGGATCGTTCCTGCTGCGTGCCTGTATACCGGAGCGTCAAGTGTGTGCCAGTGCTTCGGGGCGAGCACCCACCGGGCCGCCTACTGGGCAGGCGCGAACTCGACGTCCTGCACGGTGCCCTGGCTGTCCAGGCGAATGGTGACGGCCCAGGACTGACCGCCCTGCCCGGCCGCATCCTGGGCCTCCAGCACGCGGCTGTAGACCGCGCCGCCCTCGTCCTCGACCAGGGCCTCGCTGAGCACACGGGGCTGGGCACCGAGGGCGTCCTGACCGGCGGCCTGGAACGCAGCTACGGTGCCCCAGCGCGCCTGGGCCGTGGGCGACAGGCTGGCCCACGCCTGGGCCCACTGGCCCTGTTCCAGCAGGGTCGTCACCTCGCGGCCACGTGTCCGGGCGTCCACGGGGGCCGGAGCAGGTGGGTCGGCGGCCACAGGCTCCAGCGGGGCTGATGCGTCGGCCGACGGGTCGGCAGCCTGCTCGTTCACGGCCTCGACGGGAACGGGCTCGGGTTCCTGAGGAGCATCCTGCGTCGTCTGGCCGCTTCGGGCATCCCCGGCGGCCGGCAGGAGATCAGGGGTGGTCTGCGGACTGGACGTGCCTGCACGGGGAGCGGAGGGGGCCGGGCGTGGGGTCGGCGCACTGGCCGTGGCTGGCCGCTCGGTACGGGGCACCACCGTTACCGTCGTCTCACGCCGAACGGCCTCGGCTCCCGCGACGCGCCGGGCTGGTGTGGCGGCGGGCGGTTGAACTGGGGCTGGCCGACTCGCCGTGGTGCTGGAGTTCTCGTCTGCCGATGGAGAGGGACGGGGCACCGATGGGCGCTGGACGCTGGGTTGAGCACTGGGCTGGATTATTCTCTGAGCCGCTCCAGAATCTTGTGCACTAGGAGGCGCACCTCGTCCAGCCGCTGGCTCGTTCCGGCCCGTCGGTGTGGTCGGCGCCGCCTCCGGCCGGGGGGGCTGGGAGACCCCGAAAGCCGTGCTCCTGGCCGCGTCTGCCGACGCTTGCGCCTCTCTGGGCGACTTCACGGATGGGGTGGGTGCCGACCCGGGCGTGGCCCCGACTGACGCGGGTGGCCGACCAGCTACAACGCCTGGCGCCCGTGTGGGCTGGTCTGCAGCACCTCCTGCCGTCTGGGCTGGGGCGTCAGTGCGGGCTGCTGGCGAGACTGGCTCGGTCGCACTGCCGGGGGCGGTCGGCTGGGCCGGGGGGCGCCAGGCGCTGAGCGGAGGCAGGGGCACCGCCGTGTCTCCGCCCTTGATCTGCGGCGTGGGTGCTGCGGGTGCCGGGATGGGCGCCACCTGGGTCGTCGCGGGGGCCTGCAGCGCCGTCACGGGTGCGCGGCCACTCCACCAGGCCTGCAGCGGTTCGGCCAAGACGATGCCCAGCGCGATCGCCACAGCGCTCAGGCAAATCACCAGCATCTCTCTCCAGCGCATCCTCACCTCCGAGGTCGGCCCGTTATAGGGCAGGCCGACCCGGTGGAATGAGACGAAGCTCAGCAACGGCAGCGGCCTCAGGCGGGGGTGGGCCGGAGCAGAACACGGCTGGCACGGCGCAGTTTGGTTCTCGTGCTCATTCGGAGGGGGCCTTCACCGCTCCTGAACGTCCGGGCCAGTCCGACACCGGATGGCGCCGCGACAGGCGCCGCTCACCGGGGGGCGACGCCGGGAACACGTGCCTGGATTGCTGGCGGCGAGGCGGAATCGGGAACGAAACCCCTCCCCGCTGCTCAACGGTCGGGGACGGGTGAAGAGCCCTCGCGCCCCGGCCGCCCGGCCGGGGCGGGGCTGGCCCAGGGAGACTCCGGAGTCCCGTCCAGCCACGCGCCGAGCTGCGCCGCCGGCTGGGGCCGGGCCAGCAGGAAACCCTGGGCGTACTCGCAGCGCTGCTCGCGCAGGAACTGCAGCTGGCTGGCCTGCTCGACGCCCTCGACCGTGACCCTCAGGCCCAGCGCGTGGGCCAGGGCGATGATGGCCCGCACCAGCGCCTGATCCTTGGCCTCGCCCGCCCCGCCCGGAGAGAGCCCCCGGATAAAGGACTGGTCGATCTTGAGCACGTCGATCGGGAACTGCTTGAGCGAGGCCAGATTGGAAAAGCCGGTGCCGAAGTCGTCCAGGGCCAGCCGGACGCCCAGGTCGCTGAGGTGCCGCAGGGCCGGCCCGGCCACTCCCGCCTGCATCAACATGCTCTCGGTCAGTTCCAGCTCCAGCTGGGCGGCGGGCAGGCCGCTGCGGTTCAGGGCGCCCTGGACGAGCTGCGGCAGGTCGTCGCGCTCGAACTGTCGGGCGGACAGGTTGACTGCCATCCGCAGGCCGGGCCGCTGCACGGACCACATGGCCGCCTGCAAGCAGGCCTGTTCCAGCACCCACTGGCCGATCGGCACGATCAGGCCCGAGGCCTCGGCCAGCGGAATGAAGTCGCTGGGGGGAATCAGTCCGAGTTCCGGGTGCTGCCAGCGCAGCAGGGCTTCGAGCCCCACCACGGCCCCGCTCTGCACGTCGAACTGCGGCTGGTAGTGCAGGATGAATTCCTGACGCTCCAGCGCGCGGTTCAGCCCACTCTCCAGGGTCATGGCGGCCCGCCCGGCGGCGGTGTCGGGGGAATACAGCGAATAGCCGCCGCCCCGGCGCTTGGCGCGGTACATGGCCGCGTCGGCCTGCTGCAGCAGATGCTCGGCAGACAGGGTGCCGATGGGATACAGGCTGAAGCCGATGCTGGGCCGCACGAACACCTCCTGCTCGGCCAGCAGGAAGGGCTGTTCGAGTGCGGCGATCAGCCGCTCGGCCAGTCGGTCGACCTGTTCCGGGGCGCTGAGCTGCGGAAAGGCCATCAGGAATTCGTCGCCCCCCATGCGGGCCAGCAGGTCGATGGGCCGCAGGTGGGTTCGCAGGCGTGCGGCGACCTGCTGCAGCAACTGGTCGCCCGCGCTGTGCCCCAGCGTGTCGTTCACCTGCTTGAAGCGGTCGAGATCCATCAGGCCCACGGCGACCAGCGCGTCCGGGGCGGAGCTGGCGAGGGTGTGCTGTACGTCCCGGCCGAACAGGGCGCGGTTGGGCAGCCCGGTCAGGGGGTCGTGCAGCGCCTGGTGTTCCAGGTCGCGCTGGGCGTCGTAGCGGTCGATCACCAGCCCGGCCAGCTGTGCGCTCGCCTCCAGCTGGGCGCGTTCGTCGGGGCTCAGCGGCGTCGGCCGGGCCCCAGGAGCCGGAGCCCGGAGCGCCTGGGCACAGAGCAGGGTCAGGACGCCCCGGCGCTGTCCCTGGGCGCTGCGGATAGGGTGCAGCTCAGCGCTCCAGGCCGCGCCGTCCGGGCCTTCCAGGGAAGTGGCGTGCGGCCCGCTCAGGGTGAGCAGCCGGCGCAGCGTGTCGCCGGGCAGCGCCGGGCGGGGCTCGGGATCGTAGACCGCTGCGTCCTGGGCCTCAGGTGGCCCAGATCCGGAAGGCGGGCCCAGCACCACCGCCGCCCGCAGGCCGGGAAAGCCGCGTTCCAGCGAGGTCAGCAACTGCCCCAGCACGGTGGAGAGCGGCACGTTGCGGGCCGCCAGTTCCAGGATCTGGTTGCGATCCCGCTCCTGCTGCAGCGCGCTGGTCTTGCGGTCGGTCACGTCGCGCTGGATGGAGATCCAGTGGGTGTACCAGCCCCGCTCGTCGGCCACCGGGGCAATGGACAGCTCGACCCAGAACTCGCTGCCGTCCTTGCGGTAGTTGATCAGCTCGACCTCGATGGGCTGCCAGGCCCTGAGCGCCGCCTTGATGCGGTCGAGCACCCGGCGATCCGAGCGCGGCCCCTGGAGGATGCGGGGGGTCTGGCCCCGCACCTCGTCGAGCGTGTAGCCGGTGGTGCGGGTAAAGGCCTCGTTGGCGTACAGGATGCGCGGGCCGGGGGCACTGACCGGCTCCGCCTCGGTGATCAGCACGGAGTCGTTGGCGTGGGCCAACACCGATTCGAGCAGGCTGCGCTGCTGCTCGGCCGCCGCCAGCCGCTGTTCGGCCGGGGTCAGTTCGTGGGCCACGCCGACCAGGCCGGCCACCGCCTGGGTCTCGGTGGAAAACGGCGCCGCGCTCAGCGCGTAGGTCTGCACGGCGCCGCCCGGAAGCTGCCGCTCGAAGTGCTGGGTGCCGACCGGCTGGCCCGACCGGACACTGTGCCGGAGCGAGGCGAAGGCCTGCTCCAGCGCGGGATCGGGCACGACGTGACCCACCACCTCGGCCTGGGGCACGCCCAGCGCGTGTTCCGCCGCCGCGTTCCACGACCGGACCAGCCCCTCCAGGCTCAGGGAATACAGGGCCAGCGGCGTCGCCTGCATCATGGCCTGCAGCTGATCGTGGGCGGCCTGCAGGGCGGTTACTCTCGTGCGCTGCTCCAGGGCCAGCGCCAGCAGACGGCTGAGCAGCGTGCCCAGCTCCGGAACCTCGGCCGCCGGAGCGCACCAGACGTCCAGCCGACCGGCCTCTCCCGCCGCCTCCAGACGCACCTGCCCGTGGCTCAGGCCAGCGTGGTCGCCCCGGGCCCAGATCCAGGTCTCCTCAGCGCCTTCCCGGCCCCAGCGCACCTCGACCCGGTAGGCCGGATACCTCTCGCAGCAGCTCTCGACCAGGGCACCGAGCATGGGCTCAGGGCTGTGGCCGCCTGCCGACCGGTCACCGGGGAGCTGGGGCATCCGAGCGATCCTGGGTCGAGGTGGAGTCGTGGGGCGGAATGGCGGTTCGGGCCGGCGTCGGGGCGTGCGCTTCGGTGGGGGGTTCCAGTGCCGGTGGCCAGGCGCTGGGAGACCGGGTCACGCGGCGCGGCGAACGGCCCGGCCGGGAGGACGATGGAGCGGACATTCCGGCGATCGTGCCGCCTGGGATCGCACGAAATTCTGACAGCGCGGGTCGGCCTCCAGCGCTCTGGAGCTGGAGTCGTCCCCTCCATGTCCGTTCCCCGGGCGGCCAGCGCCGTTTCTATTCGCCCAGAGGTCATCTCCCTGCCCCCGGGCCCGCGCGTCCCCGCGGTCGCGCCGACGGACTCCAGAGCATTTCTTCAGAGCATCCGAATTGCACGGTTTAGGGCCGGACGGCTCGCTAATATTCCCGGATGTTGTCTCAGTCCGGCACGGACATCCCCCTCAGCGAGCATCTGCACACGGTCACCGAGGCCCTGGCCGCTGCCCGTACCCTCCAGGCCATGCTGGGTGTGGTGCTGAACACGGCGCTGGACGTGCTGCACGTGGAGGCCGGCGCCGTGCTGCTGGTCGACAGTTCGGGCGAGCATCTGGAGGTCGCGGCCAGCCGGGGCCACGCGGGGGGCCCACCGGCACCCTGGCTGGCCGGTTCCCCGGCGGAGCCCGGCCCGGTCGCTGAGGCCCTGCGGCGGCGGGAGCCCGTGTGGCCCCGGCCCGGGCACCCGGGCCCGGCGGTGGCCGCCGTGCCGCTGTTGCTGGAGGGCCAGCCGCTGGGGGTGCTGGCCCTGGACTTCGGCCGGCCGCGGCCCCTCACCCCGCCCGAGACCCGCTTCCTGCGAAGCCTGGCCGGGCACTGCGCGCTGGCGCTGGGCCGCACGCCGCGGGCGCTGTCGCTGCTGGGCCGCGACGAATCCCGCGCCGGTACGGAACACCGTGCCCAAATCGAACACCGGGCGGAGGTGCTGGCCGCCCTGGGCGACGCCCTGCAGCGGGGCACGACCCCGCAGGAACTCGCGGATCTGGCGCTGGGCCGGATCGGCCCGGGCGTGCAGGCCCAGAGCATGCTGTTCCTGAGCCTGGACGGCGACGCGCTGCGGCTCACCAGCGAGTGGGGCGAGGTGCACGAGGCCGTCACGGCGGTGCTCACCCGGCCGGACGTCTCACTGCGCGACACGCCGATCCTGCGTGGCGTGGTGCAGGGCGCCCAGGCGCTGTATCTCGACAACTACCGCCTTCACCAGCACGCCAGCACGGCCTTCCCGGCACAGGCGGTCGGCGTGGAACCGATCGTCCTGCCGAGCGGTCAGGTCGCCGGAGCGCTCGTGGCGATGAGGCCCGCCCTGGCCGGCACCTGGCACGGCGGCGAGCGCGACCTGCTGGCGCGGGCGGCGGGCACCCTGGGGCTGGCGCTGGAACGGGCCCAGGCGGCGGCCCACCTCGCGGCCCGCGCCCAGGAGGCCTTCGTGGCCTTTACCGAGGCGGTGGGCACCGAGACGGACGTGCTCGCCCTGACCCGGCAGGCGGTCGCGGCCCTGCAGGCCCGCTTTCCGGGCAGCAGCGCGGCCTTCTACGAACCCGAGGACGGGCTCTGGAAGGCGCGGGCCTGGAGTGACGACCTGGGCGGCGAGCTGCTGGCCCTCATCACGGACGGGCTGCCCGAGACGCCCCTGATCCGTGAGGTGCTGGCCGTGCGCCAGGGGGTGTTCCTCGACGCCTGGGACGCCGAGCGCGAGGGAGTGGCGCACTCGGAACCGTACACCACGGTCGCCAACGTGCCGCTGATCCTGGCGGGCGAGGTGCGCGGCATCCTGGGGCTGGCGCTGCAGGACGCCCACCGCTGGAACGAGCGCGACCGGGCGATGGTGCGGGCCATCGGCCGGGGCCTGACCCTGGCGCTCGAACGGGCCGAGCACGCCGCCCGGCTGTCTGCCCAGAACGCCGAACTCGATGCGCGCACCCGGGCGCTGGAGGGCTTCGCGTCCCTGACCCGCGACCTGAGCCTGGAAGCCGATGCCTGGACGCTGATCCGGCGTGCCCAGGAGGTGGCGCTCTCGCTGCTGCCCGAGGGATACGCGGTGTATTTCGAGCCCGAGGACGGGCGCTGGGTCAAGCGGGCGCAGACCGGCGACCTGCGGAGCGCCGCGCTGCAGGCGGTGGCCGATGCGGGCCTGCCCTACGAGGACGCCGGCAACCTGCTCACGCCCTACACCACCCGGATGCCGTTCTACCAGGACTTCTACGCGCGGGACACCGACCGGATCGACGATCTGGTGGCCCACCTGGGGGCGTCGGCGACCCTGCCCGTGCTGGTGGAGGGCCAGTCGCGCGGGGTGTTCGCCGTCGTGCTGTTCGGTGAGGCGCGGCACTGGCGGCGCCCGGATCAGGCCGCGCTGGAGTCGGTGGTGCGGAGCCTGGGGCTGGCGCTGGAGCGGGCCGAGGGGCTGGCCCGGCTCGAAGCCCGGACGAGCGAGGTCGCCCAGTGGCGCGAGCGCTACGAGGTGGCCGTGCGGGGCTCCGGGCACCTGCTCTACGACTGGAACCCGGCGACCGGCGAGGTGGTGTATGGCGGCGCCCTGGAGGAAATCACCGGCTACGCGGCCCACGAGCTGGAGGGCACCCTGGAGGACTGGGCCGGGCGGCTGATCCACCCGGACGACCGGGAGGCGTTCAGCGCCGAGATTGCCCGGGTCGTCCACTCGGGAGAAGAGTTCCACCTGGGCTTCCGCATCGTGCGCAAGGACGGCGCGGTGGCGGACGTCGAGGACGACGGCTATGTCAAGCGCGGCGAGGACGGTCGGCTCACCCGTATGGTGGGCTTCGTCAAGGACGTGACCGCCCGCCGCCAGGCGCAGGCCGCCCTGCTGCGTGCCAACGAGGAACTGCGCCGCAGCAACGCGGACCTCGAACAGTTCGCCTACATCGCCTCGCACGACCTGCAGGCGCCGATCCGGGCGGTCACCAGCTTCGGCGACATTCTGGCCCTGAAGTACAGTGGTCAGCTCGATGAGCGCGGCCAGCGCTACCTGCGCTACATCTCGGAGAGCGGGCGGCACATGAAGAAGTTGGTGGACGACCTGCTGACCTTCTCGCGGATCGCCACCGATCAGCGGCCCCCCGCCCTCACGGCGGCAGCCACCGTACTCGACCGCGTGGTGCAACGCTTCGCGCCGGAGATCGAGGCGCTGGACGCCGAGGTGTTTGCAGGCGAGCTGCCGACCGTGCTGGTCGACGGCCAGCAGCTCGATCAGCTGTTCCAGAATCTGCTCGGCAACGCCCTGAAGTACCAGCGGGCGGGAGTGCCGCCCCGGATCGGGGTCTCGGCCCGGCGCGCGGGCGACTTCTGGAGCATTTCGGTCGCCGACAACGGCATCGGCATCGATCCGAGCTACTTCGACCGCATCTTCGTGATCTTCCAGCGGCTGCATGGCCGCGATACCTACGAGGGCACCGGCATCGGCCTGGCGGTGTGCAAGAAGATCGTCGAGCGTCACGGCGGCCAGCTCTGGGTCGAGAGCGCGGCCGGCGAGGGCAGCACCTTCCACTTCACCCTGCCGGCGGGCTGAGGCCGAGCTGCGCCGGGGCGCGCGTTCGGCTCCCGGCACCATGTCTTGCACGGGTCGGCTCGCCTCCGCATCTCCTCTGGCCCTCATGAAATGTAGTCTGAGGACGATTCGGCCGGATGGTCTCCGCCCGGAGAGGAGGCCCATGCGACGACTGATCCAGTCCGCCCTCGCCCTGCTGGGGTTCAGCCATCTCGTGGTCGCGGCGCTGTTCATGGCCGCGCCGGCCTGGAGCTTCGCCAACGTCGCTCCGTTCCCGCCGTTCAACGGGCACTTTCTCGCCGATATCGGGGCCTTCAACCTGCCGCTGGGGGCGGCGCTGCTGCTCGCGGCCCGCGCGCCGGAGCGCCAGCGCACGCTGGTCGGGCTGGCGCTGCTGGGCAACGTGGCCCACGCGGCCAGCCACCTGCGAGACGCCGGGCTGCATTTCCGGGAAGGGGGGCCGGGCCTGCCGGGTCTGCTCCTGACGCTCGTGCCCGCGGCCCTGCTGCTGGCGATCCTGGGCCTGACGGCGTCCCTGCGCCCGGAGGCCCTGAGGTGAGGGTGCTCGTCACCGGCGGCACCGGCACCCTCGGCCGGGAGACCGTGAAGGCCCTCGCGGCGCAGGGGGCGCAGGTGCGGGTGCTCAGCCGGCGCCCGGCACCCCCGGACGCGCCGACATGGGCGGAGCAGTCCTGGGCAGAGCCCTTCTGGGCTCAGGGCGACCTCGTGACCGGCGAGGGCCTGCCGGCCGCCCTGCGGGGGGTCGATACCGTGCTGCACGCCGCCCATGACCCGCAGCGCCCGGCCCGTGACCTGCAGGGGCTGCGGATGCTGCTGGCCACCGCTGAGGCGGCCGGCGTGCCCCGGCTGGTGTCGGTCTCGATCGTGGGGGCCGCCGACATCCCCGGGGTGCCGTACTACCGCGCCAAAGCGCAGGGGGAAACGCTGGTGCGGGGGAGCCCGCTGGACACCTCGGTGTTCCGGGCCACCCAGTTCTTTCCGCTCATCGCCGGCATCCTGGCGACCCTGGGTCGCCTGCCCTGGCTGCTCCTGCCCAGAGGCGCGCAGTTCCAGCCGATCGACGTGGGCGAGGTGGGCGTGGCCCTGGCCCGCCATACGCTGAGCGGCTCGTCCCAGGACGGAGCCCTGGTCGGGCCGGAGGTGCTGACCCTGCGGGCCCTGGCCGACACCTGGCAGAGGGTGCGCGGGGAGCACAGGAGGGTGGTGGACGTGCCCCTGCCGCTGCCGGCCGTCCGCGCCCTGGCCGCCGGACGGCTCACCTCCCCTGGTGCTCCGCGTGGGGAGCGGCGCTGGGCCGAGTGGCTGGAGGCGCACGAGCGGCGCCCCTGACCCTGCCTGTCCCGATCGGCCGCTCCGAAGCGTCCAGGCCCACCCGTTCGACGGCAGCGCACGTCACTCGCCCATCAACTCATGGGCCCGTCGAGTCAGCGGTACGCCCAACCCTGGGCTCCCACGTTTCCCGTCCAGCCGAGCCCAGCGCGGTAGAGGTGGGCTCGCTGGAACGAACGGTCAGGCAGCCCCGGTGAGGTCTACCGCACCCGCACCTTCGCGGTGTCCTGCGGGAACACGTAGTTTGTCCGCATCACGATGTCCTGCTCGTAGTTGCCGAACTTGCGGCCGAACAGGTTCAGCCCCGCGCAGTGGCGGGCATCCGGTTTCACGCCCAGCCGCACCTTGATCTGGTTGGCCCCCTGCAGGTCGAGATCGTGGATGCTCAGGCCAGAGAGCCGTTCGCCGTCGATGTAGGCGCCGTCCGGGGTCACGAACCAGTGTTTCAGGACGCCGTGGGTCGTCTGGTCGATGTTCCACCAGCGCGGGGTGAGGTGGGTGCGCTGGCCGCCAAAGTCGCCGGGGCTGGTGAAGGTGCCGACCTCGTGGCCGTTGATCCACAGCGTGATGTCCGAGGGCCACTCGGGGTCGTACTGCGGGGCCTCCGAGCAGATCTCCATGCTCAGGTCGAGCCGTTCGGGCACGGCGCCGTAGGGCAGGTTGTTCGGAAAGGTGTATTCCACGAAGCCTGAGCGGCCGAACCAGAGGATCTGCGCGTAGACGTGATCCGGCTCGTACATCGAGCGCGGATTGTCGAGCATCCCGATGATGCGGCTCTCGGACGCCAGGCCGCAGGTGGGCTGCGCCTCGATCTGCGAGTAGTTGCCGATGGGCATGGAGACGCTGACCTGATCGGAGTCCGATTCCACCGCCACGCCGGGCACCCGGTAGACGATCTCGTCGTAGCGCTTCGAGCACAGCTTCTGCGAACCGCGCGTGCCGGGCTCGTACTCCACCGAGATCAGCCCGGCCGCCTGTAGCTGGTTCAGGTTGAAATTGACCGTCGAATGCGGCAGCTTCAGCGCGTCCGCAAGTTCGGATACGTTCATCACGTTGTGCGAGAGCATGCTCAGCAGCAGCAGGCGCGTCTCGTTCGCCAGGGCCTTGAGCACCACCAGCGCTTCCTGCCCCTCGACCATCAGGATGCGGTTTCCGGACGCTGGCACAGGTTCCCTCCAGACTTCAACCCGCTGCCACGCTGGGCAGACGAGCGCGAGAGCATCCGGCCGATCCACAGAGGAACCCGTCCGGGCACGGCTGACTGTCGGCGCTCATTCTAACAAGTTTTACTTCGATATTGAAGCGATGGAAGGCATCACCAGGCTTCAGGTCGAGCCCGGCAGTCGCCTTTCCAGAGAAAGAGAGGGCTGAGAAATGCCGTTCATGACGGTCGGGAGCTGAAGGAGCGGGCTTCACCTGACGTTGATCTTGGTCCCGGTTTCATTGACTTGTAACAAGAATACCTGTTAGTATCCGCCCACCAACATGTCTGCACGGAGTTCAGGTCAGCCTGCGTCTGAGCGCAGTTGCCTGTCCACGGAGGTTCAGCCACTGATCCCAGTTCCAGGGTTCCCAGTCGTCGGCCTGCTTCGTTCATCGGGCGCCTGCCTGTGCGGCGCAGGTGAGCCGGCCGCCCAGGCCTCACCGACCCCCTTCCCGCCCCTCACTGATCTGGAGGCCCCATGAAACACACCGCCCTTGCCCTGAGCCTCAGCCTGCTGGCCCTCGGCGCCGCCTCGGCCCAGAAAGTCAGCCTGACCTACCTGCACGGCTTCACCGGCCCGGATCGCCCGGTCATGGAGGGGCTGGTCAAGAAGTTCAACGAGACCCACCCGAACATCGAGGTGAGGGCCCAGGCCCAGCCCTGGGGCACGACCTGGCAGCAGCTGCCGTCGCTGGTGGCCTCAGGCCGCGCGCCCGACGTGGTGGTCATCAACGAGGATCAGATTACCGGCTTCATTGCCCGCGGCGCCGTCTCGCCGCTGGCCCCCGCCGAGATGAAGGCCGCCGGGATCGACCAGACCCGCTTCTTCGGCCCGCTCTTCAAGACGGCTGACTACCGGGGCCAGTCGTACGGCCTGCCGGTGTCCAGCGTGGCCTACGCGATGTTCTACAACAAAGACCTCATGAAGAAGGTCGGGCTCGATCCCAACAAGCCGCCGCGCACCCGCGCCGAGTTCCTGGCCGCCGCCCAGAAATGCACAGTGGACAAGAGCGGCAAGAATGCCACGCAGGCGGGCTTCGATCCCAAGAACCTCGACACGTGGGGGGTCAGCCTGTACAACAACTGGGTCGGCTCCCGCGCGGCCTACGCGGCCATCCTGCAGAACGGCGGCGAGCTGACCGACAAGAACGGCAACGCCGCCTTCAACTCGCCGCAGGCCGTCAGCGCCGTGCAGTTCCTGGTCGATCTGGTGCAGAAGCAGAAGGTGGCCCGCCCCAACTCGACCGAGGAAGCCGAACTCGCCGCCTTCTCGCAGGGCAAGGTCTGCATGTTCCCCAGCGGCCAGTGGTACCTCGACCGCTTCGAGCAGCAGAAGATGAACTTCGGCGTGACCTTCATGCCGCGCGTCGGCGGCTCGGTGCGCGACGCCGCCTGGGGAGGTTCGAGCCACCTGACCCTGCCCCGGCAGAAGCCCGGCTACGACGCCGCCAAGCGCAAGGCCGCCCTGGAATTCATGGCCTGGATGACCCAGCCCGAGCAGAACCTCGCCTGGACGGCCACCGGCAGCCTGCCCAGTCAGGCGGCGGTCGCCAAGAACGCGCAGTTCGAGAAAGCGCCCATCAACGGCATCTTCGACCGGCTGGACAGCGTGTACGCCACCAGCGGGGTGCCCTGGATGGGTCAGGTGCTGGGGCCCTTCGACGCCGCCTGGGAGGCCGCGTACTCCGGCAAGAAGACGGTCGCCAAGGCGCTCGGCGACGGCGTCACCGAGTCGAACAAACAGATCGAGCAGGCCCGCAAGAACTTCCAGTAAGACGGATTCCAGGCAGTTCGAGGATGACCTGATACAGGGTGTTTGAAGTGGAAGCACCCTGTATGGGGCGCGTCGGGGGCGGGGTGGCCTTCTTCCGTGTGGAGGGAGCCCCCGCCCCCGACTTTTCCGGGGCCACACCCGCCCCCCGCGAGGTAAGCCATGACCGCGACGCCGGTGTCCACCCCCCAAGAGACCGTCAGACGCGGCAGCGGGCCGCGCCCACGCCGCCGGGTCTCGCTGGAGCCCTACCTGTACCTGCTGCCGCACGCGGCGCTGTTTTTCGTCTTCACGGTGTATCCCATCGGCTACGGGCTGTACATCGCCATGCACCGCTGGGATCTGCTCAGCGGCCGCCAGCCCTTCGTGGGCCTCGAATTCTTCCGCAACCTGTTCATCGCCGGCACGCCGCAGGCCGACTTCTTCTGGCGCACCCTGTGGAACACCACCTTCTTCACCCTGATCAGCGTGCCCCTGCTGGTCGCGGCGGCGCTGGGCCTGGCCCTGCTGCTGCACCGCCCGATCTTCGGCCGGGCGTTTTTTCGGGCGGTCTTCTTCATGCCGGGCATCCTGACCGTGTCCGTCATGGGCATCCTGTGGCGCTGGATGTTCGACAACCAGATCGGGCTGGTCAATGCCGCGCGGGAGCTGACCGGCGCCCCGCCCATCCCCTGGCTCTCGACCGAGGGGCTGGCCTGGATTCCGATCATCGTGGGCACGATCTGGTGGACGCTGGGCTTCAACATGACGCTGTACCTGGCCGCGCTGGGCAACATCTCGCAGAGCTTCTACGAGGCGGCCGAACTCGACGGCGCCACCGCCGGGCAGCAGTTCCGCTTCATCACCTGGCCGCTGCTCACGCCCATCACGCTGTTCGTGGTCATCACCACCGCCCTGGCCTCGTTCCAGCTCTTCGGGCAGTCGCTGGTTATCACCAACGGCGGCCCCAACCGCTCGACCCAGAGCGTCATCCAGTACATCACCGAGGAGGGTTTCTCCAACTCGCAGATCTCCAGCGCCGCCGCCATGGGCTTCGTCTTCGGACTCCTGATGCTCGTGCTCACGGCGGCCCAGTTCCGCCTGATGGCCCGCGACGTCCAGAGTTCCGGGGAGGAGAAATGAGCACGCCGACGAATCAGGCGGCCCGCCCGAGTGCCGCGCGCCGACGCCGGATGCCCCGCGAGGTGCCGCGCTTCGTGCTCCTGTGCATTCTCGCCCTGCTGTTCCTGGCGCCTATGTACTGGATGATCAGCACGTCGTTCAAGAATGAGGCCGACGCGATTTCCTCGCCTGTGCAGTGGTGGCCTGCGCGCCCCACGCTGGAGAACTACCGCGAGGTGTTGACCTCGCCCGACGGCAACATCCTGCGCTGGACGTGGAATTCGGCCTACGTGGCCCTGACCTTCACCGCGCTGCACGTGCTGCTGTGTGCGCTGACCGCCTACCCGCTGGCGCGCATGAGGTTCCCGGGGAGAAACGCCTGGTTCTGGTTCATCCTGTCGAGCCTGATGATCCCGGGCATCGTGACCCTGGTGCCCACCTACATTATGATGCTCAACTTCGGCTGGATGAACTCGTACCACGCGCTGATCTGGCCGGGCATCAGCGGCGTGTTCGGGGTCTTCCTGCTGCGGCAGTTCTTCATGAGCATCCCGCGGGAGCTGGAGGAAGCCGCGCACCTCGACGGGGCCAGCTCCCTGCAGATCCTCTGGCGCATCATCCTGCCGCTGAGCGTGCCTGCCCTGGTCACGCTGGGGGTGTTCGCCTTCATGGGCTCGTGGAACAACTTCCTGTGGCCGCTGTTCACCGTCACCGACGTGGACAAGATGACCCTGCCGGTGGGCATCACCACCTTCTCGCAGCGCTACGTCACCGACTACGGCAAATTGATGGCCTCGACGACCCTGGCCGCCATTCCGGCGCTGATCGCCTACCTCGTGGCCCAGCGCTTCCTCGAAGGCGGCCTCTCGGCGAGCGGACTCAAGGAATAGGGCGCCGTGAGCACACAAGGGAGCAGCAAGATGCTTGTTAGAATGGTGTGGTTATTATTAAGCATGTTAACAGGCGTCGGGGCCCTGGCGGGCGGCGGCATCCCAATTTCCCAGAGCGGCGCGGCCACGCTGGCACCGCCCAGCGCGCAGGTTCGTACCTTCAGCAACCCGGTGCTGGACGCCAATTTTCCCGATCCCTTCATCCTGCGCGCGGGTGGGCTGTACCACGCTTACGCGACCAACGGCGTGGGCGGCAACGTGCCCCACGCGGTCAGCCGTGACCTCGTGACCTGGGAGCGCTCTGCCGACGCCCTGCCCACCCTGGCGGCCTGGGCCGAGCCCGGCCTGACCTGGGCCCCGGAGGTGATCGGGCTGCGGGGCCAGTTCGTGCTGTACTACACCGCCCGCGACCAGCGCAGCGACCGCCAGTGCATCGGCGTGGCGGTGGCCGCGCAGCCGGCCGGCCCCTTTCAGCCGGTGGGGAAGGGCCCGCTGGTCTGTCAGGCCGAGCTGGGCGGAAGCATCGACGCCAGCCCCTTCCTCGACAGCGACGGCAGGGCCTACCTGCTCTGGAAGAACGACGGCAACGCCCTGGGCCTGAGCACCCAGCTCTTCATCCAGCCCCTGGCCCCCGACGGCCTGAGCCTGAGCGGCGCCCCCACCGCCCTGATCCAGAATTTCCAGCTCTGGGAGGGCAGCGTGATCGAGGCGCCGACCCTCTACAAGCAGGGCGGCGTGTACTACCTGCTGTACTCGGGTGGCCCCTTCGACTCCGACCTGTATGCGGTGGGCTACGCCACGGCCTCCCGGATCACCGGCCCGTACCGCAAGGCCGCCGAAAACCCGGTGCTGGTCAGCAGGGGCGAGGTGGCTGGGCCAGGGCACCAGTCGGTGTTCAGCGACGGCAGCGGCCAGCCCTGGCTGGTGTACCACGCCTGGACGACCGGCCTGGTGGGTGATCAGGTCGGCTACCGCTCGATGCGCCTGGAACGCGTCAGCTTCGGCGGCGGCCGGATGCGGGTGGGAGGCCCCACCACCAGCCCACAGCCTGCGCCCAGGGGGAATCCCTGATGGGCCCGCGCCACGACGGCTATTTCGCCGATCCCTTCGTGCTGCGGTGGCAGGGCCGATTCTACGCCTACGGCACCGGGCTGCACGGGCACGAGGCCGGGGGCAACGGCCGGGCCTTCGAGGTGCTGTCGTCGGCCGATCTGCGGCACTGGGAATCGCACGGCGGAGCGCTCACGCCGCTGAGCGATCAGCCCCAGGACTACTGGGCCCCCGAGGTCACCGAGGCGGGAGGTACCATCTACCTGTACTACTCGGTGGGCACGGGCGACCAGGGCCACCACCTGCGGGTCGCCACGGCGACGCACCCGCTCGGGCCGTTCACGGATCAGGGCCTGAACCTGACCCCCGCGGAGGACTTCGCCATCGATCCGCACCCCTTCGTGGATGAGGGCGGCCAGTGGTACCTGTACTACGCCCGCGATCTGCTGGAGGGCGAGCGCGTGGGCACCTCGCTGGCGGTCATGCCGCTGCGCGATCCCCTGACCCCCGGCGGCCCGCCGGCGACCGTGCTGCAGGCCAGCGCCGACTGGCAGCTCTACCTGCGCGGGCGGGAGATGTACGGCCAGGTCTACGACTGGCACACCCTGGAGGGCCCCTTCGTGGTGCGCCGGGGCGGGCGGTATGTCTGTTTCTATTCGGGCGGTGCCTGGACGAACGAGACCTATGGGGTCGGGTATGCGGTCGCGGATCACCCGCTGGGGCCCTGGCGGGAGCCCGAGCCCGGCCCCGTGGTACTGAGAAGCGGCATGGGGGGCCTGATCGGGCCGGGTCACAACTCTCTGCTGACCGGCGCGGGTGGTCAGGACATGATCGTCTTCCACGCCTGGAACGCCGACCACAGCCGCCGCCAGCTGCACGTGGAACCGCTGGACTGGGCCGGGGTGAGCCCCCGCATCCGGCTGGAACTGCCGGTCTGAGGGCTGGAGAGCAGGGAAGAAGCCGCCCTCGCCGCTCTGTGAGTTCATCGGTGAAGAGCGAACGGAGCGGTGCGCTCTAGCTCAGATCTTGGCTGTTCTGGATGGTTTCGGATCCCGCCTGCCGTTGAGCGCCACCGCCTCGTGGATGAGCGCGGTGAAGGCGGCCACGTCCACCTCCTCCCCCTCGTGGATGTCGATCGCGCGGCGGGTGTTGCCGTCGAGGCTGGAGTTGAAGAGTCCGGACGGATCCGGCAGCGAGGCGCCGTGGGCGAAGGTCAGCTTGACGACCTTCCGGTAGGTTTCGCCCGTGCACAGGATGCCGCCGTGCGACCAGACGGGCGTGCCCCTCCACTTCCATTCCTCCACGACCTCCGGCTCGGCCGCCTGGATGAGCGCACGCATCCGGCCGAGGGTCTCGCCCCGCCAGTCCCCGAGTTCGGCGATCCTGTCCGAGATGCGTTCCGATGCCGACTGGCCCTGAGCCTCGCTGGGAATGGTCATTCCTCATCCTAGCGGGGGGCAGGGGGGGACATCCTCCCCGTTGTTGAGCACCGTGCCTTTCCACCCGACCGGCCGTATGAGGAGACTGGGATGCACTTTGATCGCTATCCAAACCGAAGGAGTGAGGGGGCCACGCCGCCGGCTCAACCTCCGCTCCTGGGTTCCTTACCGGGCTTACTTCAGGGCCGCCCTGATCTGCGTCAGCAGGGCCATGGCGTCTGTGTGGGCGGCCGAGAACGCGGCGGTGTCGTTGGCGTCCAGGGCCGTCCGCAGCTTCGCCAGTGCCGCGCTGAAGCTCGCGGCCAGGGGGGCGTTGCGGCCCTCCACCGCGGCCCGCAGCGCCGCCCACTGCTGGTCGGCGTCGGTCAGGGAGCCCAGGCCCTCATCGACCTCTCCCTCGCCCACGTACTCGTCCCGGGCGGCCTGCAGGCTCAGGTCCAGCAGCCTCAGCGCCTCCGCGCCGCCACGGGGCGCCTGCGGGCTGCCCGGCACCTGCAGAGTGCCCAGCACCTGCGCCGCCCGCTGGTTGAACGCCTGGGCCGGGGCGCCCTGACGCGCGAGCCCCTGGAGGGCGCTCACCCCCTGGGCAGCCTGTGGGCTCACCTGCGTGGCGTGCGGCAGGGCGCGGCCGAGCAGCGCCACAGCGTCCTGTGTATCGACCGCACGGCCCTCCCGACCCACGGTCGGCGCCGTGCCATACGCCTTCTGGGCGCTGCTCAGGAGCGCGCCGGTCAGGGCGCCTTCGAAGTCCGAACCGGCTCCCTGGCGTGCCGCCGTCCAGGCCGCCTCCCAGGGGCCACCCACGAAGCGGTTGACGACCTGCTCATACGCTGTGGGCGTCAGGCTCCCCGGCCCACGGCGGAGGGTCTGCAGGCCCGCCGCGAACGCCTGGCGCTGGCTCGCGGCGATCCGCGGCGAGAGCTGGGGCCACACCCTGTCGAGCGCGTGATCCACATGAACCCGGCTGTCTTTCAGGTTGCCGCCCGCGAGGGTGGTCACGCTGGCGGACAGCTCGCTCCGCAGGACTTCCAGCCCAACGGCCGCCGGCAGATCGAGGGCTCCGGCAGAGGACAGGACGGCAAAGGGCACCAGGGCAAGGAGTTTCATGCCCTCTATCGTAGGGAGATAAATTCCAATGTCAAGCAAACTGGTCGGATTAGTCGGATATGTGGATGGATGGAAGCGAGGAGGTGCCGTCAGCCCGGGTCTGCCGGAGGCCACACGCCATTCCGGGGCGCTACAGCAGCCCCCTTCGGAGCGCCTGCACCGCCGCCTGGGTGCGGTCGGCCGCCTGCAGCTTCACGAGCAGCTCCTGGACATGCAGCTTGACCGTGCTGACACTGATGCCCAGCTCCTGCGCGATTTCCCGGTTGCCCTGGCCGTCGGCGATCAGGCGCAGCACCTCCGTCTCGCGGGGCGTGAGGGGGGAGATCGCGTGGGGCGCGCGGATGCTGCCCAGCACGTGATGCGCCACCTGGGGATCGAGATAGGCGCTGCCCGCCGCCGCCGCCCGGATGGCGAGCAGCAGCAGCTCCGGATCGCCACTTTTCAGGCAGTAGGCGTCCGCGCCCGAGGCGAGGGCGGCCAGCACCTCGTCGCGCAGGTCGTGGGCGGTGAGCATCACGACCCGCACCGCCGGCCAGCCGCGCTTGATCTCGGCCGCCGTCTGGATGCCGTCCATGCCGGGCAGCCCGATGTCGAGCACGGCCACGTTCACCGGCACCTGGGCCAGCCGCTCCAGCCCCTCCTCGCCGGAGCGGGCCTCGGCCACCACCTGCAGGTCGCTCTCCAGGTTGATGGCCGCCCGCAGGCCGTCGCGCGTGAAGGCGTGATCCTCGACCAGCAGCACCCGGATGGGCCGGGCACTCATGGGGTCTCCAGCGGCAGGGACAGGCTGAACACACTCTGGGCGCGGGCGGTGCGGGTGTAGGTCACGCGCCCCCGGTGGGCCTCGGCGATGCGGCGGGTCAGGTACAGGCCCAGGCCGGTGCCGCCGCCGGCCCCACCGGCCCGGAAGCGCTGGAACAGGGTCGCCTCGCGCCCCGGGGCCACGCCCGGCCCCTCGTCGAGCACCCGCAGCACCGCCTCGTCTCCCTCGGCGTCCAGCGTGACCCGGATGCGGCCCCCGGGCGGGCTGAAGCGCACGGCGTTCTCCAGCAGGTTCTGCACCGCGCGGCGCAGGTCGTGCTTGAGGCCCGGCACCCGCACGCCCTCCAGCTCGGTCTCGAAGCTGACGTCCCGCTCGCCCGCCCGCGCCTGCAGCTGGGTCAGGACGCCGACCGTAACATCACGCAGGTGGACGCTCTCCAACTCGCCCTCGCGCTCGCCGCTCTCGTAGCGGGCGACCAGCAGCAGCTGATCGGCCAGCGCCAGCAGCGTGGCGTTCGCGTCCAGGCCATGCCGCAGCGTGGCGCGGTAGTCCGCCGGCAATTCGCCGTAGGCGCCCCTGAGGGCCGCGCGCATGTTCATGGCGTTGGCCATCAGCGGGGTTCGCAGGTCGTGGCTGAAGGCGTACACGAGATCCTGCAGCAGCTCCCCGCGCTCCTGGAGCTGCGCCTGCCGGAGCTGCAGGTCGTCGAGCAGCGCCGTGCGGTCGAGCAGCGGTTGCAGGGTCAGGACGGCCTCCTCCAGCACGTCGGGCGCCGCCGTGGGGCGGGTCAGCAGCAGCAGCAGGTCGTCGCCCAGGGGCCGGGACAGGCGGGCGAGCAGCAGGTCGCCGCCCTGGGCGGCCCAGACGCGGCCCGTGCCGGCGGGGCGGGCCAGCACCTCCAGCGGGAGCCGGGTGTCGAGGTGCGCCGGGGCGCCCGCGGGGCTGACCGCGTGCGGGGCACGCAGCACGGCCCGCTCCACGCTGCCGATCTCGACGCTCTGCGCGCCCGAGAGGGTTCGCAGCGCCTGGGCCGCGCGGCTCACGAACTCGGCCTGGCCGAACGGCCCGCTGACCGCCTCGACCAGCCCCCGCAGCGCCCGCTCCCGCGCCAGTCTCCGCTCCTCCTCGGCCAGCCGGGCGGCCCGCGCCGTGGCCTCGCGGGCTCGCAGCGACAGCCCCCCCACCAGCAGCGCGGCGAGCACGCTCACGAGCCGGTTGCCCAGATCGGTGGGACTCGCGCCGTCACGCAGGCCGTTCAGCACGGCGGCCAGCACGTTGCCTGCCACCACCAGGGCGGTCAGGCGCAGGGTCCAGACCTTGGACACCCCCAGGGCCGCCAGGGCAATGGGCGCGCTGAGCAGGGTGCCCACCACCAGCGAGGCGGGGGTGAGCACGTCCGCCAGGGTGATCAGAACGATCAGGGTCAGGCTCAGCCCCAGCAGGCCGGGCCCGCTCAGGGGCAGGGCGCGGGCCTCGGGCTCGGGGGGGGTGGACGGCAGGGAGGCTCGGACAGAACGCATGGGTCTCCGGCGGGGGGAGGGTGGGCGGTGGGAGATCCGACCGATCTCGCTGGTGGCCAGCTTAGCGACTGGCCCCGCTTCCGGCATTGGCCATTCGGCCATCCCTCTGGCCGGAAGCAGGATAGCGGCCGCGCCGCACCCGGCCCAGGATGCCGGCTATGAATGTGATCCTGCTGCTGCTCGTGCTGGCCCTGACCGCCTACCTGCTCTACGCGCTCGTGCGGGCGGAGAAGTTCTGATCGTGGGTATCCTGACCGGCCTGCTGATCCTGGCCGCGCTGTTCGGCGCGGTTGCCGCCTGCCTGAACGTTCCCGAGAGGCTCTGACCCCATGGACATCTTCCTGACCTACCTGCTCGCCTTCGCCCTGGCCGTGCCGCTGGGAACCCTGATCGCGCGGGTCTTCTCCGGCCCGGCCTCGCGCCTGACGGCTGGGTTGCTGCGGCTGAGCGGCGTGGACGCCCGGCAGGGTATGACCTGGCGCCAGTACGGCGTGGCGCTGCTGGGTACGAACCTGCTGGTGGGCCTGGCCGCCTACCTGATCTACGTCTTCCAGGGCGCCCTGCCCGGCAACCCGGACGGCATCGGGAACATGCGCTGGGACACCGCGCTGCACACCGCCGCCTCGTTCATCACGAACACCAACCAGCAGCACTACAGCGGCCAGAGCGGGCTCTCGTACCTCTCGCAGATGGTCGGGATCACTGCCCTGCAGCTCTTCACGCCCGCCGTGGGCATGGCGGCGCTGTTCGCCGTCCTGCGCGGGCTGCGGGGTGAGACGAACGTCGGGAACTACTACCTGGACGTGACCCGCGCCGTGGGGCTGCTCGTGCCCACCTCGTTCGTGCTGGCGCTGCTGCTGACCTGGCAGGGCGTGCCCAGCACCTTCGGCGGCGCGAAGACGGCCACGCTGCTGCAGCCGCAGACGGTCGAGGGCACCCCCTTGACCACCCAGACCATCCCGGTCGGCCCGGTCGCCGCCATGGTCGCCATCAAGCAGCTCGGCACCAACGGCGGCGGCTGGTACGGCCCCAACTCGGCGGTGCCGCTGGAGAATCCCACGGGGCTGAGCAACCTGCTGGAACTCGTGAGCATCATCCTGTTCCCGGTCGCGCTGGTGGTCGCGGCCGGCCTCTTCCTGCGCCGCCCGCGCTTCGGGGTGGCGATCATGGGCGTCATGAGCGTGCTCTCGGCGGCCCTGACCCTGGGTCTGGTGCTGGCCGAACGCCAGCCCAACGCCGCCCTGGCCGGGCTGGCCGCCGCCGGGCCGAACCTGGAGGGCAAGGAGGTGCGCCTGGGGGCCGACGCCTCGGCGCTATGGGGCGCCCTGACCACCCAGACGAGCAACGGCTCGGTGAACGCCATGCACGACTCGCTGACCCCCCTGGGCGGGCTGGTGCCGCAGCTCGGCATGTTCCTGAACGACGTGTACGGCGGGATCGGGGTCGGGATGATCAACATGCTGGTCTTCGTGCTGCTGACCGTGTTCATCGCGGGGCTGATGGTGGGGCGCACCCCTGAACTCTTCGGGCGCAAGATCGAGGCGCGCGAGGTCAAGGTCGCCTCCCTGATCATCCTGCTCCAGCCGCTGATGGTGCTGGGCTTCACCGCCGCCACGCTCTCGTTGCCGGGGCTGACCGGCACCTCCAACCCCGGGTTTCACGGCCTCTCGCAGGTGCTCTACGAGTACAACTCGGCCTTCGCCAACAACGGTTCGGGCTTCGAGGGCCTGGGCGACAACACGCCCTGGTGGAACGTGACCTGCGCGGTGGTGCTGATCCTGGCGCGCTTCCTGCCGATCCTGGGGCCGCTGGCGATCGCCGGCCTGCTCGCCGCCAAGAAGGCCGCGCCCGAGACCAGCGGCACCCTGCGGGTCGATACCCCCGTGTTCGCCGGGATGCTGCTGAGCGTAATGCTGCTGCTGCAGCTCCTGAACTTCGCCCCCGCGCTGGTGCTGGGCCCGGTCGCCGAGGGCCTGACCCTGGGCCGGGCCGCCCCCTCGACGGTTCAGTCGACCGGCCAGACCACCACACAGGCGACCCTCCAGTCCACCGCTCAGCCCGCCCCCCAGCCCTCCACCCAGGACGTGAAGAAGTGACCACCCTGCCCCAGCCCGCCGCGCCCCAGCCCGCTCCCAGGAAGAACTCCGTCTTCTCCGGCGACCTGCTCACCAATGCCCTCCGGGCCGCCTTCGTCAAGCTCGACCCGCGCGCCATGGCGAGAAGCCCCGTGATGTTCGTGGTGCTCGTCGGCTGCGTGCTCACCGCGTACCTCACGGCCGCCAACCTCGTCACCGGCCGACCCTGGGGGTACGAGCTGGGCATCACGGCGCTACTGTTCGTCACGGTGCTGTTCGCCAACTTCGCCGAGGGGCTGGCCGAGGCGCGCGGCAAGGCGCAGGCGGCCACCCTCCGATCGGCCCGCGAGGACACCCCGGCCCGGCGCCTGGTCGGCGGCCGTGAGGAGACCGTGCCCTCCACCCGCCTCACGCGCGGCGACCTGATCGTGGTGGAGGCGGGCGAGATGATCCCCGGCGACGGCGAGGTCGTGGAGGGGCTGGCCTCGGTGGACGAGAGCGCGATCACCGGCGAGAGCGCGCCCGTGATCCGCGAGGCCGGCACGGATCACTCCGGCGTGACCGGCGGCACCCGCGTGCTCTCGGACCGCATCGTGGTGCGCGTGACCTCACAGCCCGGCGAGAGCTTCCTCGACCGCATGATCGCGCTGGTCGAGGGCGCCAGCCGCCAGAAGACGCCCAACGAGATCGCCCTCTCGATCCTGCTCGCGGCCCTGACCCTGGTGTTTCTGATCGTGGTCGCCACGCTGCTGCCCCTCTCGCGCTTCGCGGGGGCGGAGGTGAACGTGGTGACGCTGGTGGCGCTGCTGGTGTGCCTGATTCCCACGACCATCGGCGGGCTGTTGCCGGCCATCGGCATCGCGGGGATGGACCGCGCCCTGCAGGCCAACGTGATCGCCAAGAGCGGCAAGGCGGTCGAGGTGGCGGGCGACGTGGACACCCTGCTGCTCGACAAGACCGGCACCATCACCATCGGCAACCGGCAGGCGACCCGCTTCGCGCCGCTGCCCGGGATCTCCGAGCAGGAGCTGGCCCGGGTCTCCGCCCTCGCCTCGCTCGCCGACCCCACCCCCGAGGGCAAGAGCATCGTGACCCTGGCCCGCCAGCTGGGCGTCACGGCCGAGATGCCGGCCGGCGCCGAGTTCGTGGAATTCACCGCCCAGACCCGCATGAGCGGCGTCGACTTCGCGGGAGGGAGCGTCCGCAAGGGCGCCTCCGACCGCCTGATGCGCCTGGCCGGCGAGCGCGGCGGCGCCGTGCCCCCGGAGCTGCGCCCGCTGGTCGACGAGGTGGCCCGCGCGGGCGGCACGCCGCTGGTGGTCATCGAGAACGCACGCCTGCTGGGCGTGGTCGCCCTGTCCGACATCGTGAAGCCGGGGATGCGTGAGCGCTTCGAGCAGCTGCGCCGCATGGGTCTGAGAACCGTGATGATCACCGGCGACAACCCCCTGACCGCCGAGGCGATCGCCCGTGAAGCCGGTGTGGACGGCTTCCTGGCCGAGGCCACCCCGGAGGACAAGCTGCGCATGATCCGCGAGGAGCAGGCGGCGGGCAAGCTGGTCGCCATGATGGGCGACGGCACCAACGACGCCCCCGCCCTGGCCCAGGCCGACGTGGGGCTGGCGATGCAGAGCGGCACCCAGGCGGCCAAGGAAGCGGCCAACATGATCGACCTCGACTCCGACCCCACCAAGCTCATCGAGGTGGTCGAGATCGGCAAGGGCCTGCTGATGACCCGTGGGGCGCTCACCACGTTTTCCATCGCCAACGACGTGGCGAAGTACTTCGCCATCCTGCCGGCCCTGTTCGCCGCGCAGCTGCCGGCGCTCGCGCCCCTGAACGTGATGGGCCTGCGCAGCCCGGAGAGCGCGATCCTGTCGGCCGTGATCTTCAACGCGCTGGTGATTCCCGCGCTGATCCCGGTGGCCCTCAGGGGCGTGCGCTACACCCCGGGCAGCGCCGACGCCCTGCTCGCCCGCAACCTGCTGATCTACGGCCTGGGCGGCGTGGTCGTCCCCTTCGTCGGCATCAAGCTCATCGACCTGGCGCTCGGCGCGCTGGGCATTTAAGAGGAACCCTGCCATGACCACCCTGCCTGACCCGTCCACCCACCCTGATCCCTCCACCCCGGCCCCCGGCCTCTCCTCCTGGCTGCGCTTCTCGCTGACCTGGCTCGTGCTGGGCGGGCTGGCCTATCCGGCGATCACCACCCTCACGGCCGGGGCCCTCTTCCCGCGCCAGGCGCAGGGTTCGCTGATCGAGTCGGGCGGGCGCGTGGTCGGCTCGGCGCTGGTCGGGCAGCCCTTCACGGGCGAGCGCTACTTCAGCGGGCGGCCCAGCGCCGCCGGGGCCGGTGACGACCCGGTGAACGCCTCGGGCTCCAACCTCGCCGCCAGCAACCCGGCCCTGCGGGAGCGCGTGCAGGCCAGCGCCCGCGAGATCGCCGCCCGCGAGGGAATCGCCCCCAGCGCCATTCCCGCCGATCTCGTCACGGCGTCCGGCAGCGGCCTCGACCCCCACATCTCCCCGGCGGGGGCCGAGATTCAGGTGGCGCGCGTGGCGCGGGTACGCGGCCTCAGCGAAACGCGGGTGAGGGAACTCGTGGCCGCTGCCACCGAGCGCGCGCCACTGGGGCTGGGTGAGCCGGGCGTGAACGTCCTCCGGCTCAATCTGGCCCTCGACGGGGCGTCCGGCGGGGCGCGAGACTAGGGGCGTGACCGACCCGCGTGGGCCCACGCGCCTCTCCCTGCCCGGCAGGGCGGGGGAGGGGCGCACCCGTGGTCACCACAAGGTCTTCGTTGGCATGGCGGCGGGCGTGGGGAAGACCTACCGGGCCCTCGGCGAGCTGCGCGAGCGCCTGGAGCGCGGCGAGGACGCCCTGATCGGGGTGCTGGAGACCCACGGCCGCCAGGGCACCCTCCGGGCCGCCGAGGGCCTGCCCGTGTTTCCCCGCCGGCAGGTGCAGCACGGCGGCGTGACCCTGGGCGAGCTGGATGTGGGCGGCCTGCTGGAGCGGCGCCCCTTCGTGGTGCTGGTCGATGAGCTGGCCCACACCAACGCCCCCGGCTCCCCGCGCGGGAAGCGCTGGGAGGACGTGGAGGCGCTGCTGGACGCGGGTATCCATGTGCTCTCCACCGTGAACGTGCAGCACCTGGAGTCCCTGAACGACACCGTGGCCCGCCTGACCGGCGTGCGGGTGCGCGAACGGATTCCCGACGCCGCCCTTCACCGGGCCGACGAACTCGTGCTGATCGACCTGACCCCCGCGGATCTGCAGGCCCGGCTACGGGCCGGGCACGTCTACGGCCCCGAGAAGGTCGAGCAGGCCCTGACGAACTTCTTCACGGCCGCCAACCTGACCGCCCTGCGCGAGATCGCCCTGCGGCAGGTGGCGAACGTCGTCGAGATGGACGCCCCGGCAGGGGAGCCGGGGGTGCAGGAGCGGGTGGTGGTGGCGATCGCGGCCGAGGAGACGGGCGGACGCCTGATCCGCCGGGGCGGGCAGCTCGCCGAGCGCCTGCACGGGGAGTTGCATGTGGTCACCGTGCGCCCGCCCCGGTTGAGCAGCGAGCAATCCAGGCTGCTGGGCACCTTCCGGGCGATCACTGAGGCCCTGGGCGGCGAGTTCCACGTCCTCGAACCGCTGGGCGGCGTGGCGGCCGCCCTGATCCGCTACGTGCAGGACTCGCACGCCACCCAGGTCGTGATGGGCGAGACCAGCCGCTCGCGCCTGACCGAATTTCTGTACGGCGACATCATCAAGACGGTGCTGCGCGAGACCCGCAACGTGGACGTCTACGTGATCAGCCGGGACTGAATCTGGAGGGCGATGGGCACCGAAATTCGGAGGCTGTCCGGGGGGCGTGTCGCCCTGACCTCCGTCAGCGTGCCTTCGGCGGTGGACGAGTATCGAGTCAGGCGGCTCCCTCCACGTCCCAGGGGTCGTCCAATCCATGCGGCGGAGGCACCCTCCACCCGACAGCAAAGATCCGAACCACCTGCAGCCCGGAATAGCGGCGTCACACTGCATCGACGCGCCTCTTTTGAACAGTTTCAGCCCTCCAACACTCAGGGGCGCAGGCGGGCGGCAGCCAGGTAGGGCCGGTTCAGGCGGTGTTCGAGAAGGGCGAACAGTCGCGCGGCAATGTACGACAGCAGGTAATAGATCAGGCCCACCGCGAGGTACATCCAGACCGGCTGGAAGTTGATCGAGACGAGGCCGCGCGTGGTCAGCAGCAGCTCGGTGACGGTGATCACGCCGGCCAGACTGGAGTCCTTGAGCAGCCCGATGAACTGGTTGCCGAAGGCGGGCAGCGCGATCCGCAGCGCCTGGGGAATCTGCACGCGGGTCAGGGTCAGCAGGGGACTCAGGCCCAGCGCCCGCGCCGCCTCGGTCTGGCCGCGCGGCACGGAGTTCAGGCTGCCGCGCACGATCTCGGCGGCGTAGGCCCCGGCGAACAGGCTCAGGCCCACCACGGCCGTCCAGTACGCCTCCAGCCGGATCGGCAGGAACTGCGGTACGGCGAAGTACAGGAAAAACAGCTGCACCAGCAGCGGCGTGCCCCGGAAGGTCTCGATATAGGCGCCAGCCAGCAAGCGCACGGCGGCGAAGCGCGACATGCGGGCCAGACCGGCTACCACGCCCAGCAGCAGACCGAACACGGCCGCCAGCAGGCTCAGCGAGACGGTCAGCTGCGCGCCCCGGAGCAGGGCGCGCCACACGTCGGGCGTAAAAATCTCAGCGAAGCTCACAGGGGATCACCGACCTTTCATACGAATTCCGATTGATTCCGTTCTGTTTTCGGAATCAATCCGACCAGAGGGAGAAGGAGAAGATACGGATTTCGCGGAATGCAGGAACACCCGGTGCTCTCCTGGGTGTTCCGGAATGGAGCGGCAGTCCGTATCAATGGGAGCGCCGGGGAACATCCATCCGGACGCTCCCCGGCGCTGGGACTGGGGTCAGCGCGCGCTGGCGGGCACCGTCACGTCGCTGCCGAGGTACTTGACGCTCAGGCGGCGCAGGGTGCCGTCGGCGCGCATCGACGCGAGCGCCTTCTCGACGGCCGCCTTGAACTGCGGCTGGTTCTTCCCGAGCGTGATGTAGGGGTTGTCCTGCTGCAGCACCGGCCCGGCCGCCTTGATGGCCTGACCGTTCTTGGCCGCCACGCTGCCCACCGTGCGGGTGGTGATCATGCCCGCCGCCCGGCCGGCCCCCAGGGCCAGGAAGATCTCCTGCTCGCCGCTGTAGGTCGCCACGCTCGGGTATTTCTGGTCGCGCAGGAACTTCTCGAACACGGTGCCCAGCGCCACGGCCACGGGCTTGCCGTCCAGATCCTTGAGGGCCTTGGCGCCCGAGGCCTTGGGCACGAACAGCTGGAAGCCGTCGTAGTAGTAGGGCCTGGAGAGGAAGTCGATGGCCCGCTCGCGCTCCGGGGTCTTGCTCTGGGAGGCCACGGCCAGATCGAACTGCCGCGACTGCAGCCCGGCGATGATGGACGAGAATTCCGCCTTGATCAGCACCGGCTTGACGCCCAGGCGCTTGGCGATTTCGCGCGCCACGTCGGCGTCGAAGCCGGTCAGGGTGCCGTCGGGGGCGGGCTGCGAGAAGGGCGGGTACTCGCCGGACATCGCCACGCGCAGTTCGCCGCGGGAACGGATGTCGCCCAGTTCGGCGTGGGCCACGCTGGTCACTCCCAGCGTCAGGAGCAGCGTGGTCAACAGGGGTTTGGACAGTCGGGACATAGGGTTACCTCGGGAAAGGGCAGGGGGACGGAACGCGGCGATGGCCCCGGAACCTCCGGCAGCCGCCGCGGAACCAGCGGTCTGGACACCCTAACATCGCCCCCTCCCGGCGGCCTTGAGGCTGGGCTGAGCGTTACTTCACGTGCTGCGCCCGAGCAGTTCCCCGCTCAGCTGCCACACCAGCCCCGGCAAGACCCGCGTGGCGTAGGGCAGGTGGATGCGTTCGGTGCGCTGGTGGTAGTCGCGTCCCCACGGGCCGGCATTGACGGTCGGCAGGCACAGGCCGTCGCCGGGGTCGGCGCGCCGCCCGAAGCGGACGTCCCAGGCCGGGGTGTTGGCGCGCACCGCCGCGAAATCCTGTTCCCCCAGCGTGGCCCCCAGGAAGCTGACGTCCGAAACCCCGGTGAAGAACCGGCGCACGCCCACGCTCTGCCCGCTGCGCCCGGCCGTGGCCTGCGCCGCCGCGAGTGCCGCGCGGTGCAGGCGCTGTCCGCCGGGGGTGCCCGGCAACTGGGCGGGCGGGTAGTACAGCGACCCGAAGGTGACCACGGCGGCGGGCGGGGTCAGGTCGGCCAGCCGCACCGCCGCCTGAACCAGCTGCTGACAGATCCGTGGGGTGTCCAGCGAGGGGTCGTCGGCCAGCGACCGGGCCAGGGCGCCGAGCTCTTCCAGGCCCGCAGTGCCCGAGCGCCCCTCCACGCGCCCGAGCAGTTCGGCATACGACAGGACGGTGGGCGCCTGCGCCAGGCCCAGCGCCGCGCCTGCCAGGGCCGCCCGCCCGGCGGCGCGTTCGAGCGCGCGCTCCAGCGATTCCTGAGTCTGCACGCGGAAGCGCTCCAACACCTGATGGGGCGAGAGGGTGCGGGTCAGCAGGTTGAACGCGCACCAGACCATCTCGGGTGTGGTGATGTCGTAGTGCGGTTTGAGGTCGTAGACCTGGAGCAGCACCGGGGCCGTGCCCGCCTCGCCCTCCAGGCCGGGGTCGGCCAGTCCGGGGTGGCAGTCCACGTCGCGGATCACCTCGGCCGCCAGCGCGGCGGCGCTCAGGCCGCTGAAGGGGTCGCCCGCGTGGGTGGGCCGGCCCACCACCAGCACCGAGGGCAGCAGCTTGCCCACACTGCCCAGGAACACCGTGCGACCCGCCGAGCCGTCGCCCGGATCGACCTCGGCGTCCAGATTCACGGCGCCGCACAGCTCCAGCCCCCACCCGCGCGCCCGCCGCCCCAGTCCGGCCGCCACCGTCCGCATCCCGCTCGATCCCTCCTCCTCGTCCGGAACGGCCAGGAACAGCAGCGAGCCGGGCGGGCTGGGCAGGGCGCTGTACGCCTCGAGCAGGGCGAGACCCACCGCCAGCCCTCCCTTCATGTCCAGCGCGCCGCGGCCCGGCAGGAAGTCCCCGCTCCGCAGATCCTCCAGGGCCAGCGCGTCGGCGGCGCTGGGCGCCGGGTTCGCCGCCAGCGCCGTGATCAGCGCCGAGCGCAGGGCGTCGGGGTCGAAGGCCAGGGCCGCGTGGGGCCCGTAGGCGTCCACGCCCACGGTGTCGTAGTGCCCGGTCAGCACCACGGTCTGCGGCCCCTGCCCCCGCACCAGCGCGCTCAGGGCGTAGCGCTCGTAGGCGTCGTTCTCGGTGCGGATCAGTTCCACCTCGACCCGCGGGCCCAGTCCCGCCGTGAGCTGCTCGGCCAGCCAGGGCGCCAGCGCCGTCTCCCCGGCCGAGTTCGTCACGCTGCTGAAGCCCACCAGCGCGCGCAGCCAGAACTCGACCCGCCCGGCGACCTCCTCCCAGTCCAGACCGGGCCAGTCCCGTTGGGTCAAGTCCAGAGCTGGCCCGTGCCCGCCCTCGCCGTCCTGGTGTTCCAGGTTCAGCACTCCACCGGCCCCCACCGTGGCCCCCGGTGGGAGTTCAATTGTCACGTCCTGCGTCTTGCCCGCTGCGCCCATGCCCGATTGTGGCATTCCACCGATTGCCGGTGTCGTGTGGCCGGTGGCGTGGCGGGCCGGTGGTCGTCCCGGCCTCCCGCAGTCCTGGCCCGCTTACAGCAGTCGACGCGCCCAGCGTTCCGACAGGCCGAGGCTGCCCAGCAGCAGCAGCCCGGCCAGCGCCGCGACCAGGCCGGAGACCTCGCGCTGCTCGACCCTCCAGGCCAGCGAGCGGCCCATCTGCTGGTAGACCGTGTTCAGTTCGCCGGCCGAGCGCGCCTCGTAATAGCGGCCGCCGGTGGTCGTGGCGATCTGCCGCAGGGTGGTCTCGTCGAAGCCGCGCCCGGAGGTGTTCCAGCGGTTGCTCCGCAGCGACCCGCGCTCCGTGCCGAGCCCCACGGTATAGACCTTGATCCCGGCCCTGCGGATCTGGTCGGCGGCCTGCAGCGGATCGGCCCCGTTGTTGCTGCGGCCGTCCGAGAGCAGCACGATGGCGGCGGAGGGCCGCTCGCCGGGGGAGCCGGGCACGCTGGCCGGCAAGGCCTTCAGACCCTCGAGCAGGCCGTCGCCGATGGCCGTGCTGTAGCCCAGCGACAGCCCGTCGATGGCCTCCAGCACGGTGGCGTGGCGGCTGGTCAGCGGGGCGTTGAGCAGGGCCGAACCGGCGAAGGAGGCCAGCCCCACCCGGGTGCCGGCGGGCAGGGACTTCACGAAGGTGCGGGCGGCACGCTGGGCGGCCACGAAGCGGCTGGGCTCGATGTCGCGGGCCTCCATCGACCGCGACACGTCGACCACCAGCATGATCGCCGTGCGGTTGTCCGGCAGCGGCCACGGGGCCTGCGGGCGGCCCAGGGCCAGCAGGGCCAGCCCCACGGCGCCCAGGTACAGCGCGGCGGGCAGGTGCCGCCGCAGCGGGCGCGGCCGGCCCTGGGCGCGGGCCAGCAGCGCCAGATCGGGGTGGATGGCGGCGGCCCGCGCCGGTCGGGGCAGCCCCGCCCGATATCGCCAGACCAGCAGGGGCAGCAGCGCCAGCAACGCCAGGGCCCAGGGCCAGGCGAAGTTCACGGCCTCCTCCGGCGGCAAGGCTTCACGGCACCCTCCGGTACCACAGCAGGCCCAGGCCGCCCCCGACGATCAGCAGCGCCGCGGCCAGTCCGGCGAGCGGCCCCCCCAGGGGCAGATCGGTGGGCGTCCAGCGGATGTCGGTGCCCAGATTGCGAAAGAGCTGTCGCAGCGGCTCCGCCTCCGGGGCGTCGAGGAACTCGCCCCCGGTGAGCTGCGAGAGGCGACGCAGCCCCTGGCCGTCGAAGGGCACGAAGACCAGCTGGCCCTGGATCTGGCTCACCGCGCCGCCCTCGCGGCCCAGCGCCACGGTATGCACCTTCACCTGGTGGGTGCCGGCGAAGCGGGCCGCCACCAGCGGATCGCCCCCCCGGTTGGAGATGCCGTCGGAGAGCAGCAGCACGGCTCCGGGCGGGAAGGGGCCCGGGGGCGCGGCGCTGGCGGCCGGCGGCCCCGGCGGCACGGCGTCCAGCGCGGGTGGAACGACGGCCGACTCGCGGCCGGGCAGCGCCCGCACGGCCCCCACCAGCGCCCCCGCCAGCGACGTGGCCTGCGCCGGCCGGACGCGGGCCAGGGCGTCCAGCACCGCCTGACGATCCGTGGTGGGGGCCACCAGCACCGCCGCCCGGTCGGAGAAGGTCAGGAAGCCGATCCGGGTGGACGCCGGGGCCAGCTTCAGGAACTGCTGGATCACGGCGGTGGCGGCGGCCAGCCGGGTCGGGCGCAGGTCGTCGGCGAGCATGGAGCGCGAGGTGTCCAGCGCGATCATCACGGCGGCCTGATTGAGCGGCAGCCGAACCGGCGTGACCGGCTGGGACGCCGCCAGCAGCAGCAGGGAGAGTGCCCCCAGCTGCAGGGCCAGCGGCCAGCGCCGCCCGGCCGCGCTGCTGGGGAGTGCGGAGCCCAACAAGTGCGGGTCGGCGTACGCGCCGCGCCGGCCCCGGCGCCCGCGGGCCCCAAGCAGCAGCGCTGCGACCGTTAGCGGCAGCAGCAGCAGCAGCCACAGCAGCCCGGGCTGGTCGAAGGTCACGGCACCTGCCTCCGGCGCGCCGCCGCGAAGCGCAGCAGCGGCCCCACCGGGTCACGCCCGGTGTCCAGGTCGAGCAGATCCACCTGCGCCGCCCGCAGGGCGCGGCGCAGCGCCACGTCTCGCTCGCCCACCAGCCGGGCATGCGCGGCCCGCACGTCCGGGCTGGAGGTGTCCAGCCAGAGTTCCTCACCCGTCTCCGGGTCGCGCACCCGCAGGCCGCCCACGTCGGGAAGCGTCCTCTCGGCCGGGTCGGAGACCCGCACGGCCACCACATCATGCCGCTGCGCCAGCCGCCCCAGGGCGCCCGCCCAGCCGTCCGGGCGACCCTCTTCCGCGCGTGGCCCGGCGTCCAGAAAGTCCGAGACCACGAACACCAGCGAGCGGCGGCGCAGCAGCCGGCCGGCGCGGGTCAGGGCGGCCTCCAGCGTGGCGATCCCTGTCTCTGGGGGAGCAGTGTCGGCACGCTCCGGAGCGGCCGGGCGCGACAGCAGGGTCATGACGGCCAGGGCCTGAGCGCGGCCCCGGCGGGGGGGCGCCATGCCGGCGGCCGCGCCGAAGGTGATGGCCCCCAGCCGGTCGCCGTGGCGGGCGATGATCAGCGCCGCGACTCCGGCGAATTCGCGCGCCAGCTCCCGCTTGAGCGTGCGGCGGGTGCCGAAGTTCATGGAGGCCGAGGTGTCCACCAGCAGCCAGGTGGTGAGTTCGCGTTCCTCGCGGTACTGCCGCACGTGCAGCCGGCCGCTGCGCGCCGTGACGTTCCAGTCGATGCGGCGCACCTCGTCGCCAGGCTGATACTCGCGCACCTCGGCCAGATCCAGGCTGGGGCCGTAGAACACCCCCCGGTAGTCGCCGAACAGGAACCCGTCCAGGCGGCGCACCACCTTGAATTCCAGGCGCCGCAGCAGCTCGGCCGGCAGTTCCATACGGTGCCGCTCGGCCGGGGGTCGTTCCGCCAGCGGCCGTACCGCGGGCCGCGGGGGCGCGGGCAGCCGGGGGCGGCGTCTAAGCCAGGTCATCCCGCACCAGGCCGTTCGGGGGCGAGCCGTGCGGGTCGCCCAGGTGGACGCGTGGCAGGGGCACGGCGGCGATGATCCGGCTGACCATCTCCTCGACCTTCAGCTCCTCCGCCAGCCCCTCATAGGACGCGATGATGCGGTGACGCAGCACCTCCGGCGCCAAGTCGCGCACGTCCTCGGGCAGGGCGTACTCGCGCCCCCGCACGATGGCGAGCGCCTTGGCCCCCATGATCAGGTTCACGCTGGCGCGCGGGCTGGCTCCGTAGGCGACCGAGCGCTGAAGGTCGGGCAGCCCGACGTCCCCCGGCGTGCGCGTGGCCCGCGCCAGGGTGACCGCGTACTCCGTGACCGACGGGTGCACGTAGACCTGATCCGCCAGGCCCTGCAGCGCCCGCAACCCGTCGCCCGACAGCTGCTCGGTGACCGCCGGCAGGGCCTGGGAGACCCGCTCGACGATGGTCATCTCCTCGTGGAAGCCCGGATAGCTGACGACCACCTTGAACATGAAGCGGTCGACCTGCGCCTCGGGCAGGAAGTAGGTGCCCTCGGACTCAATGGGGTTCTGCGTGGCGAGCACTAGGAAGGGGTCGGGCAGGGCGAAGGTCTGGGTGCCGATGGTGACCTGACGCTCCTGCATCGCCTCCAGCAGCGCCGACTGGATCTTGGCCGGCGCCCGGTTGATCTCGTCGGCCAGGATCAGGTTCGCGAACACCGGCCCGAGTTCGACCTCGAAGGTGGCGGTCTTCTGGTTGTAGATGCGCGTGCCGATCAGGTCCGCGGGCACCAGATCCGGCGTGAACTGGATGCGCCGGAAGCGCGCCCCGATGGCCTGGGCGGTCGTCTGGATCGCCAGCGTCTTGGCCAGTCCGGGCACGCCCTCGACCAGCACGTGCCCCCGGGCGAGCAGGGCGACCAGCAGCCGCTCCAGCAGCAGATCCTGCCCGACGATGACCTTCTTGACCTCGAACAGCAGCGTCCTGAGCTGTGAGGCCGCCTGGGTGACGGCCCCGGCGGGCAGGGGCGTCAGGGGAGAGGGAGTGGTCATCAGCTCCTCAGTTCCGGCGCGGGGAAGGGGGGCTGGTCCGGCAGGGGCGTCCCCAGGCCGGGCGGCGGCTGCAGGGGCTGGAGCGGAAACACCTCGCCGTCGCCGCTGCGCGGGGTTCCGCCCGGAGGCGGTGGGCCGGGTTGCATTCGGTAGAACTGACCATCCCTGAACATCAGCACGGTGCACTCTCCTTCGCCCGGCCTGGGCTGCGGTGATCCGGGAGCGGGGCGGTCACCCGAACCGGGCACCACCGGAATGAGTTCGCGGGGATCGTCCGGCGCCTGGGGCGAGGCCTGCCCTTGCGCGGAAGAAGGCGGCAGCACGGCGGAGAGCGCCGCGACCGGCCGGGCAGTGCCGGAGCTGGCAGCGTTCGCACTGGACGCGTTCGGGCTCGCCGGGGCGGCCGAGCGGCCCAGGGCAAATCCCACCGCCAGCGCGCCGAGCGTCAGGGCCACCGGCCAGCCGTTCACGGCGCCGCCCGGACGAGACGCGGAGAGGACACCTGAGAAGGGCTGTCTGACACGGTCATGCCAATCCCCCGGAGGAGTGAGAACGTTCCATCACTGTACGCCTCCAGCATGGGAAAGTCCTGACCGGCCAGGGCTGCAAGCCGGGCGACCGCGCAGTCGGGGAGGTGGTGAATGCGACCGCGCAGCAGGCGACGGCTGTGCCCCGCAGCTCTGCGAGTCCGCCCATCTGGGCACTGCATTCAACAATGGTGTGGAAACTGTCCGCACCGCTCACCCCTCAATGCCGATCTGGACAGTGTGTTTCACCCCTCCCCCTTAAGGGGGAGGTTGGGACTCGCAGGGCTGTGCAACAGAGGGGGTGAGCGGGCATGACGTTCCAGATGGAGTGCTTCAAGTCGGCTCCCTGCTGTTCATCGGAAGTGTCCGCACCATTGATTTAAGAGGAAGCAGGGAATAGGGCGGCTGGCACGCCATTCCTGGAACCCTTCAAGCAGAGCTGGCTGCGGAGTCCAGGGGATCATCCACAGGCCAGCCGTCCGCGGCCGACACTTCAGCCGTGCGATGACCCCGGGAGCGCACGGACGAGCAGCACTCTCCGCGAAGCAGGCCACGGGTCGGAGAGGCACCCGGCGGCGGAGGGTCGGATCGATAGCGCCCCCGGCGGCCGTCTCCCCGTGCTTACCCCCAGGCCCGTTCGACGACGACCCGGCGGCGATTCAGTGGACTTTCGGCAGGGTGCAGCAGAAACTCGCGCCCTCGCCCAGGCGGCTCTCGGCAGACACCCGGCCGCCATGCCTGAGGATGATGCGCCGCACGTTCGCCAGACCCACCCCGGTGCCCTCGAACTCATCTTCCCGGTGGAGGCGCTGGAAGACCCCGAACAGCCTGGACTTGTAGCGCTCGTCGAAGCCCACGCCGTTGTCCCGCACGGTGATCACCCAGCTGTCCGGCCGCTCGTCGGCCCACACCTCGATCCGGGTAAGGGCCCGGCTGCGCGTATATTTCAGGGCGTTCGAGAACAGGTTCAGCAGCACCTGCCGCAGCAGATCGGCGTCCCCGCTGACCAGCGGCAGGGGCCCCAAGAACCACTCGACCTGCCGGCCCTGCATCTCCGGCTCCAGCTCGCTCCGGACGGTGTGCGCCAGCGCCTCCAGATCGACTGGCTGCAGATCGAGGGGCTGGCGCGAGGTGCGGGAGAGGTCGAGCATGGCGTCGATGAGCGAGTTCATGCGGCCCGCCGATTCGTCCATCACCTGCAGGTAGCGGCCCGAGGCGTCGTCCAGCCGGCTCCCGAGCGACTTGCGGAGCATCTGGCTGAAGCCCTGGATATGCCGGATCGGAGTTCGCAGGTCGTGTGAGACGCTGTAGGCGAAGGCCTCCAGATCCTCGTTGGCGACCTCCAGCTTGTGCCGCTCGTCGGCGATCCGGGCCACGCTGCTGGCCCGCTCCAGGGCCAGGGTCAGGCTGAACATCGCCGTGTCCAGCACGGCCCGGTCGACCGAAGTCCACGTGCGCTGCTCGAACAGCCCCACGCAGAACACCCCGATGGGCTGTCCACCCACCAGCACGGGTATGGAGGCGGCGGTGCCGACAGGGCGAATCACGTCGGCCGGGGTGTCGCCGCCGGGCAGATGCTGATCCTGGTACCACGCCTGCAGGGTGGTGAACGGCCGCAGCACGTCCACGGCCGTGTAGTCCAGCCCCCCGTCCACCACCGCCTGCAGCCGCTCGTCTCCCAGATCCCCGACCTGCGAGCGGCAGCGCCAGCGGCCGTGTTCCATCTCGTAGTAGAGCGCGTGACCCGCCGGCAACAGGCCCAGCACGATCTGTTGCGCCCGCTGGATCAGCGCCAGGCGGTCGGTCTCGAAGCTCAGCTCCCGGGTCAGGTGCGCGAAGGCTTCCAGCGCCTGATTGCGGATTTCCACCTCCTCCCTGCGGCGCTGCAGCTGCTCGGTGCTCTCCGAGAGGCTCCGCTCGGCCAGGACGCGCGCCGTGGTCTCCTGAACGGCCACCAGCACGCCCCCTACACGGGCCTGATCGTAGATGGGGCTGAAGCAGAGGGTGAAGTAGGCCGTCTCCTCGACGCCGTGCCGGGTGATCACCAGGGGCTGATCGGTGAACTCGAAGGACTCCCCGCGTTCCTGCACGCCCTCATACAGCGGCGCGTTGAAATCCCAGACCTCCGGCCAGCACTCCTGGGTGGGCTGGCCGAGTCCGGCCGGGTGCTTGGCGCCCATCAGGTCGCGGTAGGGATCGTTGTAGAGCTGCACGAGTTCCCTGCCCCAGAGGACGATCATGGGCCAGGGGCTGCCGAGCACCACACCGACCATCGTCCGCAGACTGACCGGCCAGCCGGCGGGTGGGCCCAGCGCGGTGGCCGACCAGTCCAGGCCGCGCATGAGCCCGGCCAGTTCACTGGTGCCGGGAAACAGGCGGTCAGACGAGAGGGGGAAGTCCAGCATCAGCGCCGTATGCTACCGAGCACAGCCTGAACGCTCCCTGCAGCGCTCTTTATGTCTCCGATAGAGTCTGTAGCCCAGCCCAGGATTTCGGGCGCTTCGGGCTCCGGCCCAGGTCGGAATTGAGTCGGCTCGCACTCACGTTGCTCTGGTTACCGATAGCTGGCCGTCCACTGGGGAAGAAGTATGGATCGGCCCAGGCAAAGGGGCGGACCGCTTCCAGACGCATGAACCAGGGCAACCGCGAAGTCAAAGAGGTTGATCTAGGTCGGAGAGCTGCACAGCAGCGGGGTCGTCCGCAGCGTGATCGGAATCACCACCTCGCTGACCTTGACTGACCTTGCGGTTGCCCTGACGCACGGACTGACCCGGCCGCCCATCTCGTCCGGCCCCTGCTACCCTGGAGCCCGCATGAGCGCCCAGACCGCCCGCCAGACGCTCCGTGCAGCCCCGCGCTGGCGGCCCGGCGAGCGCCCAGGGATCGGCATCACGCTCCTGACCATCGCCGCGCTGCTGCTGCTGAAGGCCACCGACCTGCGCGTGCCGTATCCGGGCGGCTTCCTCTTCCTCGCCGTGGTGGCCACGACCTTTGTCGGCGGCGTGCGCGCCGGGCTCGCGGGCGCGGCCCTCGCCTGGCTCTATTCGGCCTACAACGTCGCCGATGCGCTCCTGCCCCCGCGGTTCTCCCAGGACGACCTCGACCGGCTGTGGCCCCTGGGCGTGACCTACCCGGCCATCGCCGTGCTGGTAGGCCGGCTGCACAGCCGCGCCCGGGAGCGCGCCGAGCGGCTGGCCGCGCTGAACGTGACCCTGGAACGCCAGGTCGCCGAGCGCACCCAGGCCCTTCAGACGGCCGAGGCGCGGCTGCGTGGGGTGGTCAGCGGCGCCCCGGTGATCCTCTTCGCCCTGGACACCGACGGACGGCACACCTTCGTCGACGGCCAGGGCCTGTCCAGCCTCGGGGTCAGCCCCCAGGCTCTGCTGGGCCAGTCGGCCTTCGAGGTACACGCCGGCAATCCGGTGGCGCTCGCGGCGCTGGACAGGGCCCTGGCGGGCGAGCCCATGCGTGAGGTGCTGCGCTGGGAGGAAAAAGCCTTCGAGGTGCGGCTCAGCCCGCAGCAGGACGCCGGGGGCCGGGTGTCCGGCGTGCTGGGGGTGGCCACTGACATCACCGAGCTGCAGCGCTCGGACGAGGAACTGCGCCGCGCCCTGAGCGACCTGGAGCGCTTCGCCCACGCCGCCAGCCACGACCTGCGCGAGCCGCTGCGGGCCATCAGCAGCTTCACCGAGATCCTGCGAACCCGGCACGCGGGCGGGCTGAACGACCGGGGCGTCATGGCCCTGGGGCAGGTCGAGGTCGCGGCCCGGCGTCTGGGCACGCTGATCGACGGCCTGGACACCTACACCCAGCTCGGGGTGCCCCAGCGGGTGCCGGTCGCGCTCTCCGGGGTGCTGGCGGCGGTGCGGCCTGGCCTGGGGGAGCCGGGGCAGCGCGCGATCCGGGTGCAGGGCCCGCTGCCCGTGGTGCTGGGAGACGCCGCCCAGCTCGCTCAGGTGCTGGGCGAACTGCTGGGGAACGCGCTGACCTTCACGCGCCCCGGGGTGCCCCCCGAGGTACAGCTGCGCGCCACGCGGGACGGAGCGTGCTGGCGGATCGACGTGACGGACAACGGCGTGGTCATGGAGACGCAGTATCTGGAGCGGATCTTTGTGATGTTCCAGCGCCTGCAGGGCCGGGACGTACATGAGGGCAGCGGCCTGGGGCTGGCGCTGTGCCGCCGCGTGATCGAGCGGCATGGCGGCCGGCTGTGGGCGAAGAGCGTGCCCGGTCAGGGCAGCACCTTCTCCTTCACCCTGCCCGCCGCCGAACCCAGCGTCAACCGGCCGGTCTGAGGGTCGACCGCCCCGACATGTCCGGCCCCGATATGTCCGGCCCGGAGGTGACGAACCGGACGGCTCTCTTCACCCCCACCGACCTGTGCTGCGCGGGGCTCAGCCCTGGGGCTCCGGCAGGCGGCGGCTCCACGCCAGGAGTGCGGCGCTCAGCTCCCCCGGGGCCTCCAGCGGGGAGAGGTGGCCCACGCCCGTCAGGGTCGTCCGCTCCAGGGCTGGGAACAGCGGCACCACGTCCTGCTCAATCGTCTCGAAGGAGATGGCCGGATCGTCCCGTGAAGCGATGACCAGGGTGGGCACCCGGACGGCCCGCGCCCGGTGGCTCAGGTCTTCACGGCTGCCCGCGTCCGGCCACGCGAGCCAGGCGGCCAGCCGCGCCCGTTGCCCGTCGAGGAGAAGTGCCTGCAGGTCGTCGCCGCTCAGCGGACGGCGGGTGATGCGGCCGTACAGGGCGCGCAGCCTGTCCGGATCGTTCCAGGCGGCCTTCAGCTCGCGGCGATCCTGGTCGGTCATGGGCTCACCCCCCGGCGGGGACGGAGCCACCAGGGCCAGCCCGGCGAGTCCAACGGGGGCGCGCGCCGCGAGTTCCACGGCGACTTTGGCCCCCATGGAGTGCCCCACGAGCACGAACGCGCCCACGGAAGCGGCCTCGATGACCGTCTGGACGTGATCTGCCATCTGGGCCACGGTGCTGGCGTTCGATGAGGCACCGTCCGGCTCGCCCGCTGCGCCGAAGCCCGGCAGGTCGGGACAGAGCGTGCGCCCCTGTCCCAGCTGCTCCGCGACCCGGTGCCACACCCGTCCGGACGTCCCGAACCCGTGCAGCAGCACGAACGTCAGGTCAGCGTGCGGGCTCGTCATTCTCCCCCCCGGCGTGCAGAACCTTCGGTCGCTGGACGCGGCAGCGGGCGCCTGGGATGGCCGGTCATGGGGTCAGCATAGGCCGCCCGGCATCGCTGCACGCCCGCAAGCCCCACCCGTCCGACCGCTCACCAGGGCATCGTCCAGCCTGAACCCGCCCCGTTCAGAACTTCGAGGGCGGCAGCAGGCCGACCGTGCTGATGGTGTTGGCCGTGATCCTGCCCTCTGCCGACACGGCGTCCACGGTATTCACGGCGGCGTTCCAGCCCTGCTTCAGGTTGAGGTTCAGGCTGATCCTGCTGCCCGGGCAGTCCAGCGTGCCGGTCACGGTGAAGGCCTGATCCGCGTAGTAGCGCACGATGAAATAGTTTCCGGCCTTCAGCGGCGTGCTGTTGTTCGGGCCGTCCTGCGTCAGGAAGCCGATATAACTCCGGTCGGCCCGGCGCAGCGCGAAGCTGCCGATCCCGAAGAGCCGCGCCTCCCTGACGCTCTGGGTAAAGACGCCGGTACAGCCCGCACGGGGCGTCTGCTGAGTCGGAGTCAGATAGGGGGCGACGGCGGCCGCGCCGGGCAGGGTCAGGCTGAACGTGCCGTCGGCGCCCACCGTGCCCGAAGACAGGGTGATGTCCGTGGCCTGGGTGCTGCCCTCGGGCCGGGCCTGGGCCTCGACGGTGGCGGTGCCGGCCGTCCAGCCCACGACCCTGCCGCTCACCTGATCGGTCAGGCCCGCCGGGTCGGGCTGGGGGGTGGGTAGGCTGGAGGTACCGCAGGCCACCAGCCCCAGCGAGAGGGTGAGGGTGGTCAAGCCGACCGGTGTGACGTTGTTCATCACCCCCCACGGGAGGGGCTGGCCGCCTGCCGGGCCGCCGCAGGTGAGGCGTGGCGTCGGGGCGTCAAGAACCCTTAAGTTCGGGGCTGACACTTCTGAACAGTGGTACGGGAAGAAGTTTGCCTGTCGTCGAGCCATTCCATCCAGGGCTCAGGCTGCGGACGCCACACTTCCGTCGGCCCTCTTGAGTGTCCAGGGGGCGCCCACTCGCTCTGTTCCCCCGTTTCTCCATCCCTTCATCCCCCGGCCAGAAGTGGACAGGGGCGGCCTCCGCATACGCCCGCGCGGGTACCCTCATGGGCGTGACCGGCGCCCCGCCCTCCCATCCGACCATTCTCAGCGGCCTGCTGCTGCCGGGCGACAACAGCCTGCCCATGCTGCTCGATTACCTGCACCAGTGCGAGCGCAATGGCGCGCTGCTCATCCACACGGCCCACGGGCCGGCACACCTCTACTTCCAGGCCGGGCAGCTGCTGCACGCCCAGTTCCAGGGACACGCCGGGCTGCCCGCCATCGCCGTGCTCATGCAGGTGCAGGATCAGGCGGCCTTCACGTTTCAGCTGAACCGGGACAGTCCCGAGCGCAGCATCACGACCACGCTCGGGCACCTGTTGATGAACGCCGCTCAGATCCTCGACGAGGGGCACGCCCCCCCGCTCGATCTGACACCGGCCACGACCGCGCCCCCCGGAGCCCCTGCCCCTGCTGCCCCGGCTACGGGCACGTATGCCCCTCCTCCTGCCGGGCCCCCCGACGAGGCTCCGGTCAGCCCCACCCCGGCTGCGCCCGGCGAGCCGGAGATCACCTACGATCTGGTGCCCGCCCTGCTGTTCAGCGCCGAACAGCTGGGTGCCGGCAGCGACGCCCACCGCCGCCTGCTGCGCGCCGTTAATGCGCGGCGCAGCGTCGCCGACCTCGCCCGGCACAGTGGCCTGAGCCTGGACGAGGTGACCCGGCTGCTGCGCCTGCACCTTACGCGCGGGGAAGTCACGCTCGGCCCGCCGCTGCTGCACCAGAAATTCTGGATCGAGCTGCTGCGGCTGACCAACACGGTCGCCGGGAAGGAGGGCGATCAGATCATCCAGGACGCCCTGAAACGGATCGGTGCCGCCCCTGGCGCGATTCCCGTCGGGCGGGGCCGCGCGTTCCTGAAGACCGTCGAGCAGGGGGTCGGGGAGGCGGGTTCCGCACGGCGCGTGGCCTTCAGCCGGGGCTGCTACCAGCTCCGCATGATGATCCTCAATGCCACCAACACCACCGAGGAAGACTGGAACGAGCCCGACGTCAGGTGAGCCCGGTGGCCGGAGCCGGGCAGGGGTCGGCTGGGCTGGCCGCGTCCTCGATTGAGGTTCCACCGCGAAACGTGGCCGCACTCCGCTGACCTGATCGAAGCGGAATGGCCCAGCCCTGGGAGGTCAACAACTTGCGATCAGAACCCGGGCCGTGTGGTGGGCAACGGCGACGTCCGCCCCCACAGACGTATTCCGCTCCATTCCGTAACACCCAGGAGAGCACCCGGTGTTCCTTCATACCTCGAAATACGGCCTTTCTCCTGCTCCTTTCAGTCGGATTGCTTCCGAACACACAACGGAATCAATGGGAATCCCACTCACTGGCCCGGCGTCGCCAGTGGGGGCTGCAGGGCCCGGACGATGGCCTGGGCCACCATGCTGGAACCCTCGTCCGAGAGGTGGTGGCCGTCCCGGAAGAGCAGCGTCTGGCCGAGCGCGACGCGGCACTCTGGCACGCAGAACAGTGGTGTCGGGTCGAGGAAGGTGGGCTCGAGAGCCCCCAGGGCGACGTTGATCGCTGCCGACCGTTGTTGCATGGTCTCGAAGGGTCGGCAGCGCGACCGGGGAGTGAGCCGGGTGTCGGGGGATCGCAGGCAGTTGATGACTTCGGTGCCGGGCTCGATGACATTGCCCACCACGAGCACCTGATGGCCGCGGGCCTGCAGATCCGTGACCAGCTCCTTCAGTGCCGCCACCCCGATCCGTTCCCGGGCCGGAGTATTCAGATAGTTCTTCCAGCGGGCCGCCAGCACGATGGTTGTCGGGGGAAGGCCCTTCAGAAAGGTCAGGGCCTCGACGTTGTGCTGCGCGCACTCGCGCCGGGAAGCCCGGGAACGTGGGTAGGGCAGGTCGGACACGCCCCACAGGGGCACGCAGGCCGACTTGTATAGCACCTTGACGTTCCGGGCGGGCCGCGCCTGCACCAGCCCGAGGTTCAGGTGGAGCGCGTGGGAGTCTCCCCAGACGTACAGCGTGGGTGCCCTGTCGGCCGCGGAGGAGCAGGTCACCAGGGGCTCGGCGCCTTCATGGCAGGCCTCGTCCTGAATGGCCTGAAGGTCTGCCGAGGTCGGTGGCAGCGTCCCCGCGACCCGCGTCCGTTCCGGAAAGCCGTGCGTCCGCATGGCCGTGACTCCCGAGCCCAGCACGGTCATGTACAGCACGCCCACCAGGGCCAGGTGGGCGGGGCGCCTGGAGGCCCGAGAACCCACCCGGAAGGGACGTTCCACCCAGGTATACAGCGCGAGCGACAGCCCCACCGTCAGGGCCAGCAGCGCGAGGCGATCCACCCCGGTCAGCGGCCGCTCCACGATGAACCGGTAGAACACGAAGACCGGCCAGTGGACGAGGTACAGCGAATAGCTGATCAGCCCGGTGAAGACCGCGACCGGGTGCCGGAGCAGCCGGTGAACCGCCCCGCTGCGGCTGCCGTGGATCAGGGCCGCACTCAGCAGCGCCACCCAGACAGCGTTGGTGCCCGGAAAGGTGGACTCGGCGGTGAGGAGACAGGCCATCAGCAGCAGGCCCGCGAGCCCCACCAGACCGCTGATCCGGCCCCAGCGTTCCTCAAGCCGCAGCGGCAGCCAGAGCAGCAGGGCGCCGATCCCGAACTCGAACATCCGCAGGGGCGTCAGGTAGAAGGCGGCCGGTGGGCGGCTCTGGGTGTAGTACACGCAGGCCACGGCCGTGACCACGCTCAGGGCGGCAATCAGCACGGCGCTCGTCCGATGCCCCAGGAAGCGCAGCGCCAGCACCAGCAGGGCCGGCCAGACCAGATAGAACTGCTCCTCCACGCTGAGCGACCACATGTGCAGCAGCGGCTTGGTCACGGCGTCGGCATCGAAATAGCCGGAGGAGAAGTACAGCTCCCGGTTGGCCAGCGACAAGGCGGAGGCCACGCTGAGTTTTCCGTGCTCGGCCAGCATCTCGGACGAGAAGAGCGCCCCCGCCAGCAGGCTCGTGCCCAGGATCACGGTGATGGAAGCTGGAATCAGCCGCCGGAAGCGCCGGACATAGAAGTTCCTGAACGAAAATGAGCCGGTCTCCAGCTGCTGCCGGATCAGCCCCGTGATCAGGTAGCCGGAGATCACGAAGAAGATATCGACCCCGATATACCCGCCCCGGAAGGGTGGAAGGTCGAAGTGGTAGAAGATGACGCTCAGAACGGCCAGGGCGCGGATGCCGTCCAGTTCCGGGCGGTAGCTCAGGGTGCGCGTGACTGAGGTCATCCGCACTTCGGGGCGTGTGTGGCAGTGTGGTTCGTCATGGCTGCGGAGTCCTCCCCAGTCGTCCGGCGGCCCTGTGTGGCGCTGCGGGAGCGGAACCGACTGTCTTGTAATCCTCACGGTACTCATCTGGGGAGCGGCCGCCAAGCAGATGTGACCGGCCAGAGCCGCGGGCCGGAGCGGCCGGTCACCACCAGAAGGCTGTCCTGTGGGGGATCATGGGTGAATTCCTCGACCACCGGCTGAGCCCGGCGCACCTTTAGCCCACCCTTAGCCTCCGGGCCGCCGGTTCACGAAGGTTCCCGGTGAGGCTCCTGACAGCCGCTCACGACTAGCGTGACCTCCTCCGTGTCCACGCCGGTTGCAGGAGTCCGTCATGCGCGCCTTGTCCCTGTCTCCCCGTCTCGTCGCCTGGCTGCCGCTGGCCCTCACCCCGCTGTATCTGCTGCTGGTCTGGTCGCTTGCCCCCGTGCTCGGCCCGGCTGTCGGCATCCCCTCGCTGATCTGGGCGCCGGCCGGTGCCTACGTGTTCGGCCTGCGCGGTGGCCTCATCCTCGCGGCGGGCGCCATCGCCGCGCACGAACTGACCTTCCACGTCCGGGTCGAGAAGATGCCCGACTACACGCTGGTGCGCGACCTGATCGGCAACACCGTCATGCTGCTGCTGGTCGGCGTGAGTGGCGGCCTGCGGGAGCTGCTGCGCCGGCTGCGCCGACTGGAGGCGGCCGTCCACAGCACCCAGGAGGGGATCGCCGTGACCGATCTGGAGCTGGGGGAGGCGGGGCCGCGGCTGCGCTTCGCCAACGCCAGCTTTCTGCGGGAGTCGGGCGTGCGGACAGGCGCGCCCGCCCTGGCCCGTTACGCCGCCCAGATCGACGCGGCCTGGCGCCACGACCTGCAGGCCGCGCTGCACGGCGGCCAGCCCTTCGTGCGGCAACTGAGGATGCCGGCCAGCGGAGACAGGGCCGAGCGGGTGGTGGAACTCAGCATCGATCTTGTCCGTGACCGCGCCGGCCGCCCCACCGAGCTGGTGCTGGTGCAGCGCGACGTCACGGCGTACAAGCGGCTGGAACAGCGCCTGGCGCATCAGGCCCAGCACGACTCGCTGACCGGGCTGCCCAACCGGCTGGCCTTCGAGACCCGCCTTCACTCGCAGATCCGGGATTCCCCCGACGCCCCCTTCGCTGTCCTGCTGCTCGATCTCGACGGCTTCAAGACCGTCAACGACACCCTGGGCCACGATGCCGGCGACGCCCTGCTGGTGGACGTGAGCCAGCGTCTGAAGGCCGCCGTTCGCAGCGGCGATCTGGTGGCCCGGCTGGGAGGTGACGAATTCGTGGTGATCACCTCGCCGCTGTCGCAGGACGCCGATGCCCGGCCCCTGGCCGAGCGCCTGCTCGCCGCCTTCCGCGAGCCCTTCGAGGTGCGTGCCCGGTTCCTGGCCCTCCACGCCTCGGTCGGGGTCAGTCTATGGCCGGCCCACGGCCCGGACAGCTCCAGCCTGTTCAAGCACGCGGACGTCGCCATGTACGCCGCCAAACAGCGGGGCCGCAACGGCGTCTACGTGTTCACGCCGGCCCCGCCTGAAGAGGCGCTGGGATGATGGGCTGGGTCAGGGACTGCGTGGCCGGACGGCTCGTCCCCAGGAGACCAGTCAGGACAAGGCACGACCGGGCCTGACCCTGCCGCGCCCACGCTGGCGCAGAATTCAGAGGTTCGGGCTTCAGATGTCCGGGAGTCTCAGTCCGCGCCGCCGCGCAGCCGCTCGATTCCGTCGAGGATCAGATCGAGGCCGATGGTGTACTCGTCGGCGTAGGCGTATCCAGGCTGGAGCACGTGGTCGGTGGCCATCTCCGTCAGAAAGGGGTAGTCGCCGGGGGCCATTTCGGCCAGCATGACCTCCGCGACCGGCGCGGCCTGAGCGGAGGTGTCGAAGGGCAGGTTGATCTGCTGGAGCGCGAAGCCGTAGATGTAGCTGTCCAGCAGCGAATAGGCATGCGCCGTCGCCGGAAGCGAGAAGCCGCCTGCCCTCAGGCAGCCGAGCACCGCGTCGTGGTGGCGGAGGGTGGCGGGGCCGGGCGCGCTGCGGGACTCCATCAGGCCGATGGCCCAGGGATGGCGGATGAGCGCCGCGTGGGCCGAGATCGACCGGGCCCGCAGGGCGGTTCTCCAGTCCTCGTGTGGAGCCGGCAGCTCGATCTCCGCGAACACCAGATCGATCACGCCGTCGAGCAGCCTTCCCTTGTTCGCGACGTGGTGATAGAGCGACATGGCCTCCACGCCGAGAGCCTGGGCCAGCTTCCGCATGGTGAGGGCGCCGATGCCGTCCCGGTCGGCCAGCTGCAGGGCGGTTCGCAGGACGAGTTCCCGGCTCAGGCGCGGCCTGGGGTCGGGGCGGGGATCGGGCGTGGGGTCGGGTGGCCGGTCGGTCTCGGGGACGGGCAGATGTGTCATGGCAGTTTGATCCTCTTGACAAGCTTACAGCGTAAGTCTAAGGTTGAGCCATGCCTTACGCTGTAAGGCCACGAGCATTCAACTCAGCACTCGGTTCAGAGTCCGGGAGGTACAGCCCATGACGACCACGACGACCCGCCCCATGCCCGTCTCAGCGCCCGTCCTGCCACGCACGATGCGGGCGGTGGTGCGGGAACGGTACGGCCCGGCCGAGGGCCTGCAGCTGCGCGAGCTGGGCGTGCCCACGATCAGCGCTGACCAGGTGCTCATCCGTGTCCAGGCCGCGGGGCTCGATCGGGGCGCCTGGCACGTCATGACCGGGCGGCCCTACCTCATGCGTCTGGTCTTCGGTCTGCGTACCCCCAGGGACATCACCCTGGGCTCGGAGGTGGCCGGCGTTGTCGTGGCCGTCGGCGCCCAGGTGAGCGATCTTCGACCGGGAGACAGGGTGTTCGGCACCTGCCTGGGCAGCGGTCACGGCTCGTTCGCCGACTATGCCGTCGCCCGCGCGGGGAAACTCGCCCCCATGCCCGTGGGTGTCAGCTTCGAACAGGCCGCCGTGATCCCCGTCTCCGCCCAGACCGCGCTGCAGGCGCTGCGGAACCACGGCCGGATGCAGGCCGGACAGCGGGTGCTGGTCATCGGCGCCTCGGGTGGCGTGGGCACCTTCGCGGTGCAGCTCGCCAAAGCGTTCGGAGCAGTGGTCACGGGGGTTTGCAGTCCAGGGAAGGTGGATCTCGTTCGCTCTCTCGGGGCCGATCACGTCATCGACTACCGGGCGACCGACCTCACCCGAGTCGCCGAGCGCTTCGATCTGGTGCTCGACATCGGCGGCACCCGGCCCCTGGGGCAGCTGCGGCGACTGCTGACGCGTACGGGGACGCTGGTGCTGGTGGGGGGCGAGGGGGGCGACCGCTGGACGGGGGGGCTGGGGCGGCAACTGGGCGCCCTGCTGCTGTCGCGCTTCGTGCCTCAGCGGCTGGTGTCGTTCATCACGCGGGAGAACAGCGCCGACCTGGGGACGCTGGCCGGGATGATGGAGGCGGGTACCCTCAGACCCGTGATCGACCGGGAGTGCGGGCTGGCTCAGGTGCCTGAGGCGATGCGCGACCTCGAAGCCGGCCGCGTGCGCGGCAAGGTCGCCGTTTCCGTCTCGTCCTGAACGTTACCCGCTCGCGCCCGTGGCGACCCCCACCACACCGGGCCGGGCCCGGCAGAGAGACGGCGCCGCCCGCACGGCCGTCAGGTCAGTTGCCCTGCCAGGTGGTGTCGGTCGGCCCAGCCGAGGTCGACCCCGTGCTGACCACCAGGGCGTCGCCGATGACGTCGGCCACCGAGGACTGGCGGGGCGCCGGCAGGGGCTGCAGGCGTGACCAGCGGTTGCTCCGGGGATCGTAGGCCAGCACCGTCTCCATCTCGCGGCCCTCGAATGCTCCGCTGCCCGACGCGTTGGTGACCCCCCCCACCACCACGATCTGGCCGCGCCAGACGGTCGTGGAGGCGGCGATGTGGCTCAGCGGCAGCGGCAGCGGGCTCACCGCCGTCCAGGCGTCGGTGGCCGGGTCGTAGGCGTGGACATCGCTCTGGTTGTCTCTGGCCTCGTTGCCCCCATGCTGCCCGCCGATGGCGTAGATCCGGCCTCCCAGCGCCACGCCGGCGAGGTGGTTGCGCGCATTGGGCAGCGGCGCGGCCTCCCGCCAGGAGCCGCCGTCCAGGGGCAGAACCCAGTGCTGGGCGTTGTCGTCCCGATACTCGCCGTCCGGGGTGCGCCGGACACCCCCGAAAAAGTGGAGATCGCGTCCCAGACGCACCAGGGCCCCGGCCCCACGCGGCGAGGGCAGGGGCGGCAGCGCCGTCCACGAGTCGGCAGCCGTGTCGTAGCGCCAGACCTGATCGGTCTCCGGGCCGGGGTGGTCGCCCAGGAACCCCCCGGCCACGTAGATGGACGCGCCGTCCACGGCCGTGCCTGCGTGGGTCAGGGCCTGCGGGGCCGGCTTCAGCGCCGCCCAGCGGTTGTCGCTGGCGTCGAAGCGCCAGGCCGCGCGGGTCGCGGTGGGCACGCCGTCGAGGTTGCGGTCGAAGCCCCCGAACACGTACAGCCGGCCGCCCACGGCGGCGCCCTGGCCCTCGTAGAGCGTGGTGGGAGCCGCGCCGCGGGCGCCCCAGCCTAGGACGGCAGGTACCGGCTGAGCCTGTTCGAGCAGGAACACGGCGTCCTGGTAGTCGCCGTTGGCGGCGGGCTCCAGTCCCAGCAGGTAGGTGTCGGCCACGACCTCGCCCGCCCTGTCCCTCACGGGATACACCCGGACGCCGCGCCGGGTCGGCCCGCCGTTCAGCGAGTCCAGCGTGAAGGTGCCCTGGGGGGCGTAGGCGTTGGGGGCCAGATACACCCCGAAGGGCTGGTCGCCCGGATCGAAGTCCAGGCGGGTGCTCGCCGTGACCGCCGGGTGCAGGGTCTGGTGCTCTCCTGCGGGGATGGTGCCCAGTTCCTTTAGGCGGGCGCCTCCGGATGGGCCGTCCAGAGTGAAGAAGCCGAAGGGGGCCGGCCCGTCGGGGGAGTAGCGGGCCACCGGCCGCAGGCGCACCGGCCCGGTGCCTGCCCGGCGAAAGAGCGGGGCGCGGATCTCCTCGCCCAGCAGGACGGAGCCCGTTCCGAGTTCCAGGGCGGGCGATCCGACGTCGATCCGGTAGTTCAGGGCGTCCACGATCTGGGCCAGGGGCGGCTCGTTGGTGCCCTCCAGGCCGGTGGCCCGCAAACCGCTCAGGGAGAGCTGCCGCGGCTCTCCGGCCCCCGCCGCCTCCAGACTGGCACGCAGCACGCCCGGCTGGGTGCCGGCCAGCAGGCGGGCCTGGAACTCGACCTGACCGCCCGCCCCGATCTCCAGGGGCAGGGCCGGCGGCGCCAGCAGCTCGAAGTCTCCGGCGTTGGGCCCACCGAGGCTGAGCGTGGTCAGGCGCAGGGCCGTCTGTCCGGGATTGCTCAGCGTGAGGCGCTGGGCTGCGCTGGGCCGGGTCTGAACCGAGCTGAACACCAGCGCCGCCGGCTGCAGTTCGATCTGGGCGGGGCGGTCGTCGGGCCCGGCTGGCTGGTCGCACGCGGCAGCAGCGAGACTCAGCAACGCCCCCAGGCCGACCAGCCGGGCCAGGGCCGGAAGCCCAGGGCGGCGCCGCGGGGTCGGCGTGGACACCCGGCCGGACTCCTCACCTGTTTCCGCGCCCGCAGCGCCCCGTTCCAGAGGATGGGTGGCTCCACGGCGAAGGATCAGGCGGCCGAATTGAAAACCCAGACTCATTTCAGAACTCTACAGGACGATGCTGAACCCAGTCTCAGCCCAGGCTCCGGGCAGCGCGGGGCAGCGTTCTGGAGGGCGTCCTGGGTGGGTCTGCCGCCAGAGCCCCACTTGTGCCCAGGCGTCTAGCCGATGGACGTTCCAGCATCAGCCGGCAGCCTATGCACCGCTCCCACCAAGAACAGGGAGCTCGCAAATGCTCATCTGTGGCCCATGCTGGGCGTCAGGTCATTAGAGTGGGCCTACCCATCATGCTCACGTCGCCGATCAGAAGCCGAACGCCAGACGAACTCCGCGGGCCTGCCTGCCCCGGTCGGCGGCGCCCCGGACGGGGGGCTGTGACAGAGCTCCAGGTTCTGCCGTGAGCCGTTCCCTGGCGAGGCTGCGCCTGCGCCTCGCGGCGACCCTGCGCCGGCGCCTGCTCGGCCCGGTGGTGGGACGCCTGCCCCAGGCGGTGATGCGCTCGGTGGCCGAGCACAGCCTGCGCCCCAGCCTGGCGGCCCATCTGGCTGCCGTGGGCCCCGGGGAAGAGGCCTCGCTCGAACACTATGGGTTCCCAGCCGATTACCCGCCGGCCTTCCGGCGAGACAAGGCCTTCGACCCGCTGCCCATGCTCACCCTTCACGATGTCTGCGTGAGTCCGTCTTCGGGTCTGGTCTGGCTGCCCGGTGGCGAGCTGCTGCAGGAGAGCGTGGGCTCGCTCAATTCGCTGCTGATGCACCCCGTCTGGCAGGAGGAGCTGCTGGGCCCGGTCACGGTGCTGGGCGCCGGGCCACCTGTGATCGTGCACCCAACTGCGGCGTACTACCACTGGCTCCTGGAGATCCTGCCCAATACCCTGCACCTGCTGCGGGCCTGGCCGGGTGCCCGCGTCCTGACTCAATCCAGGCCCCCGCGCTTCGTGACTGATGGCCTCGCGCACGTGTTGGGCCAGGCGACCGATCAGGTCGTCAGGGCTGAGGGCCCCGTGCGGGTGTCGCAGCTTCAGTTGCGGCCCCGTGAGGAATTTTCCGGGTTCGTGCGGACGGCCGACCGCCAGATCCTCCGTGCGGCTTTTCAGGACGTCCTCGATTCGGCCGCTCCAGACGCCAGTGGCGCCCTCTACATCTCACGGGCCCACACGCCGCGCCGGGCCGTGTGTAACGAGCCGGCGCTGGAACAGGCGCTCGCGGCGAGAGGCGTCACCGTGATCTACGCCGAGCAACTCGGCCTGACCGAGCAGGTTCGCCTGTTCGCCGGCGCGACGGCGGTGGTGGCCCTGCACGGAGCCGGGCTGGCGAATCTGGTGTGGTGCCGCCCCGGCACGCGGGTTCTGGAAGTTTTTCCCGAGGGCGTCTTCAACGACTGCTACGCCCGCCTGGCCTTCAGCCAGCAGCTGGACTACACCTATTTGCGTCTGGAGAGCCCTGAGGTGCCGGTCAATGCGGTGGTCACCGCCGTTCATGACTGGATCGAGCCTCGGAGCCGTCTACCGGCGGACTGACGGGCTCCCTGCATCCTGACGAGCCGGGCCTTCTGGGGACGCTGCACTCCAGAAAGGTCAGCGTCCGGCCGAGGAGTACGTATATCACCATATATTTGATGAAGCGGTAGGAGGGTGCGAGCTGAGGGAGAGGCATGTGTCTCCCACCGGTGGCAGCTGACATCTCAGGTTGCGATTCTTGAACTTCAGACCAGCAGCTCCAGTGCGGGCAAAGGCTCACCATGCTCCAGCCAGTGCACCTTCCGACACCTTGCTGTACATCCCCCGATTCAGTTCCCCGAAGGAAGATGGGACTGAAACGCTGTGAGAAATGACAGTGCGAGCGGGTATCGAGCCGATCCAGAGCTTAGGAGGAGAGACAAATGAGGCCAGGAGCTATTCTACTACTTTCAAATATCGTAAGATACATTTAGAGTCGAGCTGACAGCCCGCCTTCCGTCTGCCAGGTCTATATGAGAGGTCTACGTCCGCCCCACACGCCGCCCCGGCTGCGGTACTGTGAAGTATGAGTATAACGATTGTCATGATGGAGGGGAAAACCCTCTATGTCCAGGATGCATCGTCGCAGCAGGTCGATCTGATCCGCAAGGTTCTGGGCGCCGGGCACGGGGTCTTCGAGTTCACCCTGAACGGTCAGGCCTACATCGTCAACGGCAGCAACGTGCTGTATGTCGAGGTGTCCCCCGGCGCATCCAGCCTCTGAACGCCTCCACGGCCCCTCCCCCCGGTTGTGGGCTCAAAGCAAACCTGAAGCCCACGGGTAAAAGACATCCCTGTGGGCTTCAGGTAGGCCGCTAGAAGGCGGTCATGCACTGGATTCCCAGAGAGGTCGACGGGCCAGATCAGCGACCTCTCCGGGAACCCCTCTCAGATGGTATTGAGTTCGCGCACGCCGACGAACGTGGAGACCCCCAGCGAGCGGGCCCTGACCAGGGCGGCCCGGCGCTGCTGATCGGTGAGGGCGTAGTCCAGCGCGAACACGTCGAGCTGTTGGGTGCGAATTCGCCGCAGCATCTCCCCGGTGAACGCCAGCTCATGCTGACGCAGCTTGCGGTAGCCGTCCAGCCATGACGTCGTGAAGGACTCGATCAGCACGCCGTCGACGAACTGGCCCAGCTCGGGCAGCAGGTCGAAGCCCCGGTTCGCCAGGAGATAGGCCTGGGGGTGGCGGCGGCGCAGGTTCCGCACGATCCTCAGCAGGGGAGAGCGGTCGGAGGGAAAGAGGGTGGCGCCGTCGAGCGTGTCAAGCAGCAGGCCGCTGAAATGGCCCAGGTATTCGTCGGCCGCGGCGTACAGCCGGGCCGTCCAGGCGGCGTGGCCGACCTTGACATACCAGGTGCCCCACTCGGCATTGCGGGTTCGCCGCGACCAGACGCAGCGCTCGGGGCTGGGATCCTCGCCCACGCTCAGGTAGGCCAGCACCGTCACCCCCTGGGCGCGCAGCCAGAGGATGTCCTCTGGTGAATAGTGCGCCGGCTGCAGGGCAACCATGCGGTAACTCCGCAGCTTCTCCAGGCTCGCCTGTCCGTAGTAGACCGCGAAGCTTCTGGAGGGCACACGGGGCGCCGGGGCGGGCCTGCGGGGGGCGGGCTGGGCCTGTGGCCGGATCGTCGACGCAGTCATGGAGTCTCCAGATTTCGGGAGGTGCACGCCGGGGGCGGCGGGATACACCGGGCGGGGGGGGGTGGTGCCCGGTCTGGTCGCCGGGCGCCGGTCAGCGGGCTCTGATCACTGGGCTCTGGCCGCAGGTGAGGCCTAGCGAAGCACCACCGTCAGGGTCTGGTTCGGCGCAAAGTTCCAGTAGCGGATGCTCTGGTTGCCGTAGAGCACGCTCCCGGTTCCGGTCAGTCCGGTCATGTAGACCGCGCCGCCTGTGGGCGAGGTGATGGTGACGGTCTTGGCCGCGTAGTTCACCTGGGCCCGGGCGTTGCTCTTGACGAAGGCGGTGCGGCGCCCCACGTACTGGCCGAGCGTGTCCCAGCTGAGCGTGTTCAGCGGCAACGTGCTGTAGGCGCTGTACTTGCTCAGCACGGCGTGCTGCCAGTCGCTGGCGATGCTGCGGCCCGGCGCGTACTGGCGCAGGTTGGCGGCGTGCATGTAGTGCGGGAAGGCGGCCCCGGACAGGATATGGCTGAGCGCCAGGTCGCTTTCCTTGTCGAGGATCTCCTGGTAGCTCAGGTTGTGATCCCAGTACGCCCGCGTGCCGCCCGGCCCGTACACGGCGTTGTAGGACACCGTGATCTCCTCGGGGGTGGTGGCGTAGTAGAAGATGTTGGTCGGCCAGCGGGGCACCAGCAGGATGCTGGGGGACAGGGGATGTTTGACGCCGCAGCCGGCACACGCCGGATCCCACTGGCCGTCGACCGAGTGGTTGGAGGCGAGGTACTGCACCCCGCCGTCCACGCCCGCCCGCAGGAAGTTGGGGTTCGAGGCGCCCAGCCCGAAATTGGTCTTGTCGCCGTCGCCGGCCGGGTTGTAGTACCCCAGGCCGGACATGTCCCCGGTGACCAGGCTGCGGCCGCTGCGAACCAGACCCAGCGTATTGGCGATGGTCTTGTTGCGGTTGATCTGCTGCAGGGACTGCGTGTAGTCCAGGAAGTCCATGTAGAGGTGGTCGCGGGTGTGGTTCACCCAGTCGAAGCTGCCGGCCAGGCAGCGGCTCACGCTGGTCAGCGGATCGGGGCTGACCACGGCCGCGTCACAGCTGAGCGGCGCGGCCGTGTTGGCGCCCCCGCCGTTGAAGACGATGGCGAAGCGGAAGGCGCGGGCCACGTCGTAGGTGTTCTGCAGGGCCGTCTGCTGATCGCGCGTGGAGAGCGCGTCGGAGGCCGACATGCGGAAGGCGTCGGGCCGGATGGTGCGGGTCGTGGCGTCGTAGTGGTCGTTGGCCAGGAACCAGTCGTCGACGTCCAGCTGGTTGTAGCGGCGGTATTCCCCCAGCGAGAGCCCGCGCGTGACCCAGCGCACCAGGGACGCGTTCACGAGCTGGCTGAACAGGAAGTTCGGGTTGTGGGCCATGGTCAGCGCCAGGCGTTCGCGCCCGTCGGTGGTCGTGGACTCGGCGGCGAAGACCCGGCCGGGCTGGGCCGCGTCGGTCAGCACCGGGCGCACGGCGCTCAGGCCGGCGGCGCTCCACTGCCCGGGATCGAGCACGCTGGCCGGGTAGTTGTAGGCGTAGCGCACCGGCAGCACGGCGCCGGCCCGCAGGTCGGCCAGCACGGTCTGGCCGGACGCGGCCCGCAGGTCGGCGGTGGCCGAGGCGCTGCCCTCGATGTAGCGCAGGCCGTAGTCCTCGGGCCAGTTGCTGGGGAAGGTGTACATCGAGAGCTGGCGCACCTTGAACGTGCGCTCGTACTGCCACAGGGTCGCCCACTCGTCGGGGGTCAGCGCGTTGGCGTAGCTGCCGTCCGTGTTCTGGAAGACCAGCGCGTTGTTGGTCAGGATCACGCCCTGGTAGCGCCCGGAGCCGTCGGCCGCCACCATCAGCGAGTCCTCGGTCAGCGGGGTGGTCGCAGCGTCGAGCACGTCGTAGGGCACCGCCGCCTGATCCAGCAGGGCGCGCGCCGCCGCCAGGTTGGGATCGGCCACGCCCGCCGTGATGATCAGCATCCGCAGGTTCAGCAGGTTGGGATTGGCGGTGATGGCCTGCGGGCCCAGCCGCCAGATGTTGATCCTGGGGCCGCTCTGCGCGGGCAGGCGCTGGAGGTTGGGCGTGCGCGGCACCTCGGGCGCGGAGAGGCCGATGGAGGGGGCAGCGTGCTGGTGGGCCGCGGCGCCCGCTTCCTCTTCGGCCGCGCCGGGCTGCGCCGGGGGCGGCGCACTGGTGCAGGCCACCAGCAGACTCAGGGTCAGGGCCGTCGAGAGCGTGGCGGGTCTGATGGACATGGGCATCTCCTTAGGGCATTCGTCATAAAGATCCGTCCTCTATGACCGAGCGGAGCGAGCGGATTTCATGCAGCTCTTGGAAGAATGGAAGCGTCTGACGCCTTTTGTCTGATGCTGGAACTCGGACAAAAGCTCTAGGCGACGGCCTGCCGGCCGGGGGAGGGGCGCTGGGCGCCCCTCCACAGCGCGTTCAGGGCGTCGTTCAGCGAGTAGGCGGGCGCCCAGTCCAGACGCCGCAGACGGCGGATATCGGAGTGCTGCGAGGGCACGCTGGCCGAGCGGCTGGATCCGTCGGCGCGTTCGTGGATCGGGCCGGAATAGCCG